>CAYUDI010000082.1:5549-11236 GCA_964443585.1 uncultured Bifidobacterium sp. | reverse complement strand
GGTTTGGCAAACGGGATCATGCCGACACCGGCAACGTAGACATCCTGAGACATGGTTGAAATTTCCTCTTTTTATAGAAAGCCAGCGCTCAGATTTATCAGTAAACAGAACGGATGGACATCGTTAGTGGCACCTGCAGTCCCGGCCTACGTATCTGCGAGTGGCGACATGCACATGCAAAAATGATTCTCGCATACTCGGAGCCTGTGGGCCGTAAGCTGAGCAGCCGGTCGGTGCCAGTGAGCTTGGGTGTATTGCAAGATCGGAGATGGTTTAGGTCTGCCATAAGCCAACCATGCATCAATTTATGATGGCTGTTGTAAGCGGGGTTTGATAGTGCCAGGTACTACAATACGGCAGGACTGTATACAACCAGGCGGTCCAGATCTACCCGCAGAGATGTAGCCAATAAAAACAAATCTAAACAGGGGTCAACAATGATTTCTACAAAAAATACAGAGGCGCGTGACACATTATTTGAGCCACTCACCATAGGCGCTGTGCAGTTAAAACATCGCATTGTTATGGCTCCGCTTACACGCATGCGGGCTAGCCGTCCGGGTAATGTGCCCAATGCGCTTAATGCGTTGTATTACACCCAGCGCGCAACAGAAGGTGGATTGATTATTGCTGAGGCATCACAGGTCGCTCCGGAGGGGCAGGGTATGCCCGCCACACCCGGTATTCACACCGATGAACAACGCGACGGATGGAAGCTGGTAACGGATGGTGTGCATGCCAAGGGTGGCCGTATATTTTTACAGCTATGGCATGTGGGACGAATTTCTCACTCGTCTCATCAGCCGGGTGGTTTGGCACCAGTGGCTCCGTCAGCCATCGCAGCAGAAGGTAAGGCGCTTACGACTGATTTCACACCCGCGCCTTTTGAGGTTCCGCGTGCATTGAGTTTGGATGAAATCGAACAAATTAAGCAGGCCTATGTCGCCGCTGGAAGGCGAGCAATGGAGGCAGGGTTTGATGGTGTAGAGATTCACAGCGCTAACGGCTACTTGCTAGAGCAGTTCATGATCAGCCGCAGTAATGTCCGCACCGATCGTTACGGCGGCAGTTTGGCAAACCGCATGCGCTTACCTCTGGAAGTAGCGGAGTTGTTAGCAATTGATTTGGGTTCTGATCGCGTGGGTATACGCCTATCGCCGTTTGGTATCGCTAATGATTCAAGTGAAACAGATCCATTAACCTTGTATCGGGAAATAATCAAAGAACTCAACAAACTAAAGCTCGCTTATTTGCATCTGGTTGAACCTCGAGCCTCTGGTGCCGGACAGCGCGATGTCTATCATCAAAACGTTCCTTCGGGTTGCCAAACCTTTAGACCCTATTGGGATCAAGTGCTGATCACGGCGGGGAACTTTACTGCGGAAAATGCGGCTGAAACGGTCGCTAAAGGCGACGCAGATGCCATTGCGTTTGGCCGCTATTTCATCTCCAATCCAGATTTGCCCAGACGTATACAACGTGGAGATCCTTTTACACCCTATGACCGCCCGACTTTTTATGGCGGTGGTACTCAGGGGTATACCGACTATCGTGCGTTTGGTATTTAACCAGCAGTGCTGTGCACGGTGCAGCTGAAGGTGGGGCTGAGGTAACTGGTATTAAGAAAATTATAAAAATTAAACCTTATTATCGCCATTACGTATGCGAAGAGCATTTTTAATTTTTGTGCTGTTGACTACGCACTTTAATTCAGTCGTGTCAGCTGAGCCTCATCAAGCGCTTACGTTGATTAAAAATTCCATAGGTATGGAATTGATTCGTGTGCATCCCGGTGAATTTTTTATGGGTGGTCAAATACCCGCTGATGAAGTTATCAAGCTATTTCCAAACACCAGGGAAAGGGCTGAGGTGATGGCAGATGAATATCCTCAGCATAGGGTTCGTATTACCAAGCCATTTTTTCTGGCAAAGCATGAAGTAACAGTTGGACAATTCCGCCAATTTATTACAGAAACAGGGTACAAGACCGAGGCAGAAATTGATGGAGCCGGAGGCTGGGGGTTTAATGCTGTCACGCGTAAAAGTGAAGGAAGAAATCCTATGTTTAATTGGATGAACACGGGGTATCTTCAAACGGATCTGCATCCTGTCACGAACGTTAGTTACAACGATGCACTTGAATTCTTGCGCTGGCTTAGCATGAAAGAAGGAGTGAACTATCGGTTGCCAACGGAAGCCGAGTGGGAATATGCAAACCGAGCTGGAAGCCAGCAGTTGTATAGCAATAGTAATTTACCTGCCGATGTGCCGAAATTTGCTCGGGCTATAGATAGTCACAAGCATAAAGAATTTGCGCACGTAGAGGATTTAGAAATTGATCCTGACAAGGAAGCTGCTTTTCCTGTTCCAGTGGGAAGCTACGCACCCAACGTTTGGGGCTTCCATGACATGCATGGCAATGTTTGGGAATGGGTTTCCGATTGGCATAGCGAAACCTATTATGCAGAGTCACCCGTGGACGATCCGCAGGGGCCTGCAACGGGCACTACGCGGGTGAGAAGAGGCGGAGGGTGGAATAGTTTTCCTGAGTGGCTACGCTCTTCATTCCGCAACATTAACTCCCCTGATAGCCGCTGCGTCAACTTAGGCTTTCGAGTTGCGCGGGATAGGTGATTTGGTGAGTGCACAAAGTAATTGAATAAATAGTTTGTAAAAATAGCTCAAGCTCGAAAATAACCTGGCACTCACGCTGGTGGATCCAAAGATACTAGTTCAAGCATTAGATTAGGCTGATGCGCATGAGGTGTCTTTATCCAAGCGACGCAGCTCAGTAACCTTGCGTTAGACTTCAGCATCAACAAGTTGGCATAGAAATTGTGGTTAAACTTTCTAACGCTGATCATCATCTGTGAGCATTTTGCCTGTACACCAATTTATTTAAATACACATGTCTTCGAAAGCTATGACAAATGAACAGCTTTTTTCATTTTTCATTAAGTTTTTGCATATCTAAAGCAACCCGAAAACTGCTTCCGCTGAAGCGGTAGTAAGTAGGGTGAGTGCCGTCGCGTATAGCCGAACGCAATTGCTGAGGATCGTCACCCCACGAGCCGCCACGCAAGACTCGTATCGAGCAGTTACCGCTTAGCCACGCACTGCCATCGCTTGGAGCGCCGCTGTAATTACTATTCCAGCAATCTTGCGTCCACTCAGATACATTTCCCATCATGTCATGAAGACCAAATTGGTTAGATTTTTTCGAACCTACGTTATTCGTATTCACTGCATTAGCTGTTGACCAAGCGTACATGTGAAAATCTGAGTAACTATCGCCCCAAGGATAGTGGGTACTACTTCCACCTCGCGCTGCGTATTCCCATTCCGCTTCGGTGGGAAGCCTATAGTTTTTACCTGTTCTTTTATTGAACTTTTGAATAAAGGTTTGTGCATCATCCCACGAGATATTTTCTATTGGTAGCGACGGTCCTTTATTAAGACTGGGATTGGAGCCCATCACTGCATACCACTCTGTCTGTGTAATTTCAAACTTTCCTAAAAAAAATGCTTTGATCTCTACACTACGCTGAGGCATTTCATCAGCTCTTACCCTGAACGTTTCTTGATTATCCAACATGTGGGCTGATGACGATCCCATTAAAAAACTACCGGCTGGGACAGCCACCATTTCAGGGCAGTCTGAACAATCTTTAAACGCAAAGGCTTGATCAGCTAACAAAATTAGGCTTAAAAAGAGAAGTTTTTTCAAAATGGATTTTCCATAGTGATTAATCGGATTTTTTGAGAACTATACTGTTGAAGCTAAATAAATTGCATTGACTTAAAGGCGGTTGACCAAGGATTCATAACCTCAAATGTAATCCGAAACCAGACCCCGCAAAAAAGATGTCATGTCTAATCCGCAAGACCCGAATTAACCCAAAACTTTTGCCTACTCGCTGCCAAAAATGTTTTCTCCAAACTTACTATGCCTTTTCGACATTTGATGTTTTTTTGGCCTAAAAGTATTTGCCAGAATTTAACCTGATCTCAACCGTAATTTGAACCTGATCGTTATTAAACCTGATTATGTGAGCACTACGTAAGGATGCCCAAACAAGAACGTTAACCATGTTCTGAATAGGTGTACCCGGCTAGATGGAATTGGTTTAAACACTAAGCAAGCTATCAAATACAGGCTGGAAACAATGATTTCACAATGAGTGTATAAGGTATGTGAGTTTGTTTGCTTTTGCTGAACTTAATTATCAACTTATTGGAATCTTAATGAAAAAAACACTTATTGCATCACTTCTATTCGCTGGAATGGTACTTCCTGTACAAGCTAAAGACATAATAGACACCGCTGTCGGCGCGGGAACTTTCAAAACACTAGCTACAGCGCTGGGTGCAGCTAATTTAATCGATACATTAAAGGGCAAGGGCCCATTTACTGTGTTCGCACCAACTGATGAGGCATTTGCCAAGATACCGAAAGCTGATCTGGATGCGTTGTTAAAGGATAAGAAAAAATTAGCAGCAGTGCTGACATATCACGTTGTTCCAGGAAAAGTGATGGCTAGCGATGTAAAAGCTGGCATGGTTAAAACCGTTCAAGGATCTGAACTGACCATCACTACAACGAACGGAGTAATGGTAGACAAAGCCAAAGTAATTAAGACTGACATCGTGGCTGACAATGGCGTAATCCACGTTATTGATACAGTTATCATGCCTAAGTAAGCAACAGTAATCTATTGCTTGTTGAGTTTTAAATCCCACTCAGTTGAATAGATTTATCCCGAAATTTTCATGTTGAAAATTTCGGATTTTTTATTCTAATAAATGCTGAATCTGTGGTGTTCCAGTTGTTCACTTCGGTATTTCCAACATTAACTCATATCATGGTGTTTGGTTTGGATTAATAATCAAATACGTCAATTACTGTATTTACCATACTCAGTGAGTTACTTACCAACAACGCACACAAACGGCACATAAACGGCACACAGTAGCTCCCACTGTAAGAAGTAATTTTTTTATCACAAATTTTGAGAAATTTTGATCTTCCTACTAATGCCAACTTATCTTTAGTAAAACTATTTTTAGAAATAAAATCAAAGTGAAAATTTTTTTAAAGGTTTTAATAATAAGTGGAAATGTTATTACCCTTTTTGGTTTAATTTTATTGGTTCTAGGGTTTTTTGATTTTTATGAAATGGATGCTCTTTCGTTTGGTTTGTCCTCTGGAATAAGAATAGTCGGTTCAATTTCAATCTGCGGGTGTTTGTTAAGCGCAACCGGATATTCATTTAATGAATATATTGAAAAATAATACGTAAGGAAAATTTTTATGTTCAAACGATCTGATTTTTTTATCATTCTGTCAGTAATGATTTCGTTTGTAATCTCTGCTTATTTATGGTTTGTTGTTGAGGATCAAATGCAGGCTATTTACACCGCAATCTGGGTTCCATCGATTTTTACATTTGGCATTTACTTTAAACTTTGTTCACTGATGGGCGGTAAAAAATGAATAGTCATTACTACCTTTATGCCTCAGTTTTCGTTTTTGCTTTATTAATAATCGGATTAGGTTTTACGTTTCAAGAGTTTAATGATCAAAACAAAAAAAATAGTGATCTCTAAATTGCTTTAGTGGACATGTTTATTAAGATCTTGCAAATTCACTTATCTTGTTTTTTGCTCTGCTTTGAATCATTTTCTGA
>CAYUDI010000082.1:0-5539 GCA_964443585.1 uncultured Bifidobacterium sp. | reverse complement strand
GAGTACTACTTCTTACCATCTCAAAACGAATAATTTTTTCTTCAGTGAATTTATAGATCATGAGGGGGTTTTCCTCACTTGCAGTTAGTTATTGCAAAAAAAAACCGCTCATTCCGAGCGGTTTTTTTTGATATCGTTTTTCAGGGTGATGGGCTGCATGAAGATTCTCTGGGTCCGTTAGGGCTGCGTATTAGTACGTTTGCCTTGGAAGCGGATAATTTAGGCGGCGGCGCCGAGTCGACCGATGCCTGACCGATGTCTGGCCATCCTCCGCCCTCAGATTTACAGTTACGGTTCATTTTTCGAACCGATAAGTCCATGTTGGATAGCGATAATTCCATACCCGGTATCATTTAACTCGTTGCGACGCTGTTGATTGGTGTGCTGTATTTGTTCACGACCTTCTTTCAGGATCGCGAGTACGAGTAAGTTGCAGCCACGCGATAAAATCACTTTTAGATACTCCCATTTTATTTTTAAGGATCTTCATGAATCTCACCCGTTTGCTTTGCGCGCTGATTGCAGCTGTTGGCTTTACCAGCGTATCTGTCGCTGAAACACCGAAAACCGAAACGCTGCCGTCCGGTGTCGTCATTGAGCACCTGAAAGAGGGTACGGGTCCGACCCCGACTCTCAATGACACTGTGGTGGCTCATTATCGTGGCACGCTGGCCGATGGCAAGGAATTCGACAGCAGTTACAAGCGCGGGGAGCCAACTGCATTTCCGTTGACACGTGTCGTGCCATGCTGGACTCAGGGTATGCAGAAAATCCGCGTAGGAGGCAAAGCCAAACTGACTTGCCCGGCCGCGACTGCCTATGGTGATCGCGGATACCCTGGATTGATCCCTGGCGGCGCGGTGCTGACCTTCGAGATTGAACTGGTGAGCATCAAGAAATAGGTGCAATCTGCCCGAGCTGTTCTTTACCTAGTGCAGCTATATGTGTATTTCCGCTCTTTTTGCTCGCAGAATCGAGCAGTGAGGTGCTTCACTCACATGACCTTTGCGATGTCTCGCTAACACAGCTAAAAAAAGCCCAGCATTTCTGCGGGGCTTTTTATTATTTGACTACCCGACCTGGACTCGAACCGGGAACCTGCATATTTAACAGAAATCCAGGCTCGTCAAAAATCCTGCAAAATCAACGATTTATATCTAAAAATACAATTCGTGTAATAAACCGTGTAATAGAATCAAAAGTTGCATAACGCAACTTTTCGGTTTTTTGACCAAATTTGCCTCGGACCTCCGCCAAAATCAGCTGGCCCAACTAGGCGTCAGTATGGCTGTGATTGCGCGCAAACCAAAAGTCAGTATGATTACTTTTGCACCAAGAAAGGCGAGCCTGCAAAAGACGACATTATGTCGACTGCAAATATTGCACGTAACTATGCAAAGCGAAATATGGCCGCTGCTTGCGATGGCAATAGCGAGAAGGATGCAGCTTACAAATTTGATGAGCAGGGTGCACCAGCAGCAAAATAGTACCGAAGTCGAAGCTTACGTCGGTAAGACCTGACTTGACTCAAAAAGCGCCATCCGTGGCTTAATACCTGAATGATACTGCCCGGATTTTTAATGGGAGGAGTCGATGCAAACGATCCAATCATTTTTGAATTCACATCAACGAGAAGTCTACATCATCTCTCCGAATCAGACAGTTTGGGAGGCATTGCAGCTGATGGCGCAAAAGAACGTCGGTGCAGTACTAGTAGTAAATGAAGGCGTCATGGTAGGTATTTTTTCAGAGCGAGATTACGCAAGACGGGTTGAGCTTCAAAACTTGCTTACCAAAGAGACCTTAGTCGAGCAGGTAATGACGTCAAAATTTATATCCATTCCGCCATCGACCAAAATGGACGAATGTATGCAAATCATGACAGAGAATCGTATTAGGCATTTGCCTGTCATAAATGAATCGGATGAGATACTCGGCCTAGTATCGATTGGCGATGTCGTCTCCGAGATGATCAAGGAGCAGCGTCTTTTAATTGATCAAATGAGGCACTACATCGCAGGGTAGGTGAGCCGTCGCACAATCACACTCGATAAAATGCGAGCCTCCTCGGTCTACCTAGCGATCCCATTTTCGCAGTACTGGCAAGATGGGTGAGCCCGCGCCAATCAATACAACGGGTAATTGCCGTTACTACAATATTGAGGTCAGTCCCGAGTTGGAATCTCCCAAGGCTAAGTCAAATTGTCCAGTGAATCGGTCTCGTTTTACCCCCGAATTAACTTGAGGGCAGTTCACAATATTTTGTTTTTGATACGAGCTCGAGCGCACTGATCAGTCCGCTGACCGGTGAATGATGGCTCGGTGCTTGGCGAAGTTTTTTCTTGACGCTGCAAGGTTGTTTCCTCTATCTTTTTGTACTTGACGAATACTGAATTAAAAATACCTCCTGTGTTCGTTACTATATTCAATGCGAATTGCAAAAAATAACTAACCGCAAAATATTTTGGCGCCTGGGCTTCAGCATCGAGCCCGTGACATCGGGAGACAAGACATGCAGCCCAAGTTCAACAATAAAAATAAATTACTTAGTGCTTTTCTCATGCTGGCCGCAGCAGGATCGGTCCAGGCACAAGAAAAGACGCTCAAGATTTATGGTTTAGGTGCCAAGAGCGGCGTGGTGGGCATATTTGGTCAACAGAGCGATGCGGCGATGCAGGCAGCAGCTGCCATCATTAACAAGTCGGGTGGCGTGACGCTCGGCGATGGTTCAAAAGCCAAGCTAGTCATTGAATATCTCGACGATCGCTGCAATCCGGAAGAGGGCATTAACGCATTGCGCAGAATCGCCTCTCAGAACGATGCCATCGTGGCAGTCGGTCCGACTTGCTCGAATGTGGCCGAACCGGTCTTTGGGATCCTGCAGAAAAAAGTAGGTGATACATCAGACTCTGGCGTGCAGTTCCCCCTGTATACCGACGTCGCTGCAAAAGGTGGTTTGGCGGCCATGTCTCAGTGGGCGTTCCGTAATGTGCCCAGCGAGGCGACCATGTACAAATCGGTCTTCGAGTGGGTCAAGGCGACCTGGCCGGATTACAAGACCTTCTGGGGTGGCGTGGAAAAAGACTTTGCGCACAGTAATGCCACCTTCAATGTGATCAAGGCGCAGGCAGCGGCCAACGGGCTTGACGTCAAAGGGCAAAGCGAATGGCTGCTCAATGACATCAACTTCTCAAACCAGGTGCGTGAAATTAAGCGTGCTAACTCAGATGTCTTGGCGATATCAGCCCACCCTTTCACCACGTGCGGATTGCTAAAGGAAATGGCGCGCCAGAATGTCAAACCGAAACTGGTGATAGGCCTTACCTCCTCGTCCAGCATGGAGACCCTGAACGGCTGTTCACAGCAAGCCGAGGGTATTGTGATCCCGACCAGTTTTGCGCCCGTGACCGAAGAGGCAAAGAAGGCCGCAGCTGCGGTGCAGGCCGTCAATGCCAAGTACAACATGGATCTCCACAACGCGGCCGCCTTCGAGAACATCTTCACGCTCAAGGAAATCATCGAGAAGCAAAAGGTCATGGGTCGTCCCGATACCGTGCTAGCCGATCGTCAGAAAATACGTGAAGGGCTTGCTGGTCTCAAGCAAACGCAAGGTCTGATTGGTAAAGTCGGCAGAACAGAAGACCGCGAGGCCATTAAGCCCTACCTGTTCGTGCAAGCCAAAGGCGGCCAATGGGTCGTGGCACACACACCAAACCAGTAAGCGGTCGAACGCCACTCGTCCCTGCGGCTGGTGATCCGGCCGCATCTTCAACCTTTTGATGATCCCGCATGAATTTCCTGTATGTCATTGACCTCATCCAGTCTGTAATTGATGGACTGCTTTTTGGTGCGACTTATTCATTGATCGGTATCGGCTTTACGCTCATCTTCGGCGTAATGCACAAGATCAACCTGTCCTACGCCGCGACCTCGGTGGCTGCGGCTTATTTGAGTCTGGTGGTCGTCAATCTTGTGCCGACGCCGTTGGTGTACTTGATGGCTGCGCTAATGGGTGGCGTGCTAGGTTGGTTGATTTACCTTATCTGCTTTCGCTTCCTGCCCATTAATAATCCGCGTGCCACCTTACTGTCTACGGTGGGCATGCTGCTGGCAATCGAGGAGTTCATATCGCATGTGACGCATGGCATGCCACTGAATTTTCCGGCGATGTTTCAGGAGTCCACTTTTGAATTTGGGTCATTTTTCGTTCGTGGTGATTTGCTGTTTGTGTTCCTGCTCGGCTGCGTGGCCATGGTGGTGCTCATGCAGCTGCTCAAGCGCACGCGTCTAGGACTTGCGACGCGGGCAGTGGCTCAGCAGCCGGTGGCAGCGCAGTTGTGTGGCATGAGCGTGGGCAATACCAATATCAGCACCTTCGTGATTGCCGGCTTCTTGGGCGGCACGGCGGGAGCGATGACAGGCGCCGCAGTGGGTGTGCTTTCTCCTTTGCTTGCACTGCCACTGACCGTTAAAGGTTTGGTGGTGACTGTCATTGGTGGACTGGGCAGCATTCCCGGTGCAATCATTGCTGGACTGATTGTCGGTGCCAGCGAGAACCTGTTTCAATTTTTTAGGGGCGTCAGCGAGCGTGATATTTACGTGATGCTGTTGCTATTCGTGTTTCTGGTATTTCGACCGGGTGGCATGTTCGCCGCTCCCGGTGGCCGTGATTAAGAGACCTGCGAGATCAGATGGACTTCTACCTTGGACTAGCACAGATCATTGGCATTCATACGCTCTTGGGTCTGTCGGCCTGGTGCGTGCTTCACACAGGCCAGGTGAGCCTCGCGCAAGGCGGCTTTTTTGCCATTGGCGCCTACGTGGCCGGGATGACTAGCACCCTTTGGCACGGGCCCTTGTTGCTGGCACTGGGTGCGGGTTCTGCGGTCGCCTGCTTGGTAGCTATCGCAGTAGGTTTTCCCTCGCTTCGCGTCAAGGGGCTGATGCTGGTGGTGGCTACCACAGCGCTAAGCGAAATCATCCGCCTGTTTTTCTTTAACCTGAAATACCGCGTCGAGACGCCTCAGGGCCTGGTCGGTCCCGATGGCAGCCTCGGGTTTGGCGGGATCCGATACCTTCCGAGCAATGGCTGGAGCTCGTTTGAGGTCAATGCACTGATCTGGTGGCTAGTCGCTGGCGTTCTGCTACTGCTCTGGTTGTTGGATCGTTCGCGAGTCGGAACGCTATGGCGCGCTGTCGGCGAAGACGAACTGGCTGCCCAGAGCGTAGGCATCAACCTGACCGCAGCCAAGGTCTCAGCCTTTGGTCTCGGAGGCGCGATTGCCGGTCTGGCCGGGGGCGTATATGCGCATTACGCGACCCACATCGAGCACAATAATTTTGGCATCTTGCTGTCCACTTTTGCGATCGCCTACCCGATTCTGGGAGGTCTATCCAGCTTGGCGGGGACGCTGCTAGCCGTCATTTTCGTTCAGGGTTTCCTGCTTGAAGGCCTCAGATTTTTAGGTGACTGGCGAAGCCTGCTTTTTGGCGTGCTGATCGTGGTAGTCATGCTGGTTCGGCCGAACGGATTGTTGAC
>CAYUDI010000081.1:6137-11329 GCA_964443585.1 uncultured Bifidobacterium sp. | reverse complement strand
AATATGCGGATTCATTCGAAAAAGCGGCTACGCAGAGAAAAGCCTGAGGCATTGAGCGTCCCCGAGGAAATAAATCAGGTGTGGTCAATGGACTTCATGCACGATCAGTTGTCCAACAGTCGCTGCTTTCGGTTATTAAATGTGATTGATGATTTTAATCGTGAGGCCTTAGGTATTGAAGTGGACTTCTCACTGCCTTCTGAACGCTTAATACGTACCTTGGAGCGAATCATTGAGTGGCGAGGATCACCTAAAGTTATTCGATGTGACAACGGGCCAGAGAACATCAGTCATGCTGTTCAGCAATGGGCACAGAATCGTTCTATCCGGTTGGAATACATCGAACCTGGCAAGCCGCAGCAAAACGCGTATGTAGAACGATTTAATCGAACAGTGCGCTATGAATGGCTAGCCCAACAATTGTTCGATACGATTGAAGAAGTTCAGGATTTCGCAACGCAGTGGATGTGGAATTACAATCATGAACGCCCACATATGGCATTGGGCGGAATCACCCCGTATCAGCGGCGAGCCATGGCTGCTTAGTCTCTACTTTAGACGACCGTTAAATATGGGGGGATTACCCAAACAATCAGCGTATCGCGCATCGGTTAGTCGTGTTGAGCTACCGATCCTCAACCGACCTCGTGGAGAGTTTTCTCGATAGGTAACTTCTTTAGCCCCAAAATTCCTTGCAGTCATATAAATATTACTTTTTGGAATTCATATGCGACTGAAAAATTGATTTTTTTTAATAAGAATTCCATTGCTTTTCATTTAGGTGGTATGTGGAGTTGATTGAAATTTCCTCGGATTTAACTTTCGCTTTGAGCCCCAGCGGGCAACCCCAATCTCCTACCTTTCTAATAGCGCTAGAATCAGACGAAAAAAAACGGGCCGCAACCCGTTTTTTTGTCAGTACAGACTACAAGACTACTTATCGCTACCGAATTAAATTCTAATTAATACAGCGTAACTCGCTTGAGCCGAAGGTAGATGTTCTCGCACGAACTGGTTTAAGTTCTGGCTACCTTGCTCGCCAAATTGCGGGTCCTCTCCAGATAAGCTGCGGCGCAGCCGCGCCAGCGCTGCAGCAGCCTGTTCAATTGGAACAGACTTTGCCGAAGAAAGTATGCGCTCGACTGCGACATGATGGTTTTTTAACCTGAACTGGTAATGGTCTTTCGCCCTTTCAAGTCGCCATTGCTTCCATTCGCTTCCAGGTTCGGTGTTATGTATCTCGGCCTTCGCTTTAGTTTGACTTTCTGCAGCACCCTTCTCTGTATTTCTTAATCTCGCTCGTATTGCAGAAAGCTGTTGACCTTCATTGATAATGCGCTCAATTTCCATGTGGAAAGGAGTAGCATCAACAAAATCATTAAAACGTCGCTTGAGCTCAATCCATTTTGCAGTATCAGCATGACTCTTTTTCAAACTATCTAATGCTACGTTTGCTTTCGCGAACAACGACGCATAGTCATTTCTGTCATTAAACCGGTCAATTGCATCCATAAGAATCGCTAGGCCGTCGAGGTTAACGATGGGGATGAGCGCACCTATCATGTCATAGCGCTCATCGGTGTATTTGCTTTGAAAGATCCTTTCAACCACCTTGGTGAGATTATGATAATTTTGTAGCCATTGATTCCAACCACGATAAGAGATACTTGCATCATTCTCAGCATAGACTAGCGCTTCAAGGCAACTTACAAAAATATCCGCATCTGGATTCGCTACGTTGTCATTTACCCAGATACCCCACAGATCGAGCAAAATTGAAGGTTGCAGTTGAGGCTCAGTGTAATCACCGTAACGCAAAATTTCATCGTGCAACTGACGAACACGCTTTTTATGTTCATCCACAGAAAGATATTTTTTCACATCACTTGCTGCTATTTTAAGTGTTGCATAAGACATTAATGGCGGTTGTGATGTGTGGTGGATTCCCATCCCATAATGCGTAAGCTCACCTGGGTATTTAACTTCTTTAACGGCAACATTATTTGTCACCATAAAACCCCCTTGTTAAGAGCTCATATGTCACTTTAAAATTGTTTTTGTTCAATAATAATTAATTCATGCTGTAATTATGGGTCGAGTGCAACCGCATGAGATCTCCTCGAATTTAACTTTCCCCTGATTTGCCGGTGATGCGTACTTATTCTTCTTCACTACAGCAGCGCTAAAATCAGGCGAAAAAAAACGGGCCGCAGCCCGTTTTTGGTCAATCAAAAATGAAGAGTTAACGCTTAGCTATGGGCGCAACATCACGTCTAGGCGAACCTACAAACAACTGGCGCGGACGACCTATCTTTTGCTCTGGATCAGAAATCATTTCATTCCACTGAGCAATCCAGCCCACGGTTCGCGCCATGGCGAAAATACCGGTGAACAGTGACACAGGGATGCCCAAAGCGGATTGCACGATGCCTGAGTAAAAATCGACATTCGGGTACAGCTTACGGGAAACGAAGTATTCGTCTTCCAAAGCAACTTTTTCTAGTGCCATAGCTAGTTTGAAAAGGGGATCGTTTTGCAGACCGAGTTCGTTCAAGACTTCATGACAAGTTTCGCGCATAAGCTTGGCACGTGGATCAAAGTTTTTATAGACGCGGTGACCGAAGCCCATCAGCTTCACATTTGAATTCTTGTCTTTGACTTGTGCAATAAAGGCTGGAATATTGTCGATCGACCCAATTTCCTTGAGCATGGTGAGCGCCGCTTCGTTGGCGCCGCCGTGTGCTGGGCCCCACAGGCACGCAATACCCGCAGCGATACACGCAAATGGATTGGCGCCTGATGAACCTGCCAAACGTACGGTAGACGTTGACGCATTTTGTTCATGATCGGCATGCAATATCAGTATGCGATCTAATGCACGCACTAACACGTCATTGATTTTGTAATCTTGAGCCGGTGTCGCAAACATCATGCGCATGAAGTTTGCGCTGTAGGACAAATCATTTCGCGGGTAAATAAACGGCTGACCTATTGAATATTTATACGCCATGGCCACTAGGGTAGGCATCTTGGCGATCAAACGAATCGCGGATACGTCACGATGATGTGGATCGTTGATATCGAGCGAGTCGTGATAGAACGAGGCTAGTGCACCAACGGTACCCACCAGCACTGACATAGGATGCGCATCACGACGAAAACCGCGGAAGAAGAATTGCATCTGCTCGTGCACCATGGTGTGATGCGTTACGGTGTCGACGAAGGTATCTTTCTGGTTCGTGTTAGGCAGCTCCCCATTCAAAAGGAGATAACACGTTTCCAGAAAATCGCAGTTCACTGCTAACTGTTCAATCGGGTAGCCTCGATACAAGAGTTCGCCTTTGTCACCATCTATGTAAGTGATAGACGAATTACAGGCCGCCGTCGACATGAAGCCAGGGTCATAGGTGAATTTACCGGTAGCACCGTAGAGCTTTCGAATATCAACGACGTCTGGTCCGATTGAGCCCTTGTAGATAGGGAAATCGATAGAGGGCGAGCCGTCGGTAAAAGACAAAGTCGCTTTGGTGTCAGATTGGGTCATGGTTCCACCTTTGAATCAAAAAATAATCAAGTTCGCACAGCATCTTGTTGGGTTCGTCTCACTACGAAACCACACGTATGTATTCAGGCAGCTCGTAAACGCAACAACAGTGCTTTTACATGCGGCACACTCAAATCACCTTCAGGGTCATTTTGTCCTAGCAGCAGACTCATCAAATCATTGTCTGTCAGCGCAAGCAATAGGGTCAGTGCATCAACTTCTTCATCACTCAAGGTGACTTCGTGCAAATCTAAAAACCGCGTCAGTATCAGATCATTTTCCAGTAATCCCCGCCTGCTACGCCAGCGCAGGCGTGCACGTCGCGTTGGATCATCCTGATGCCTGACGCTAGTCATTCAACTATACCGCTCGTCTAACCAGCAGCTCTTTAATTTTGCCAATGGCTTTATTTGGATTGAGCCCTTTGGGACAGACGTCAACGCAATTCATAATCGAGTGGCAACGGAACAAGCGGTAAGGATCTTCAAGATTGTCCAAGCGCTCTGCCGTGGCTTCGTCGCGACTATCAGCAATGAAGCGATACGCCTGCAACAACCCTGCTGGGCCCACAAATTTATCTGGGTTCCACCAGAATGATGGGCAAGATGTAGAGCAGCACGCGCACAAGATGCATTCATAGAGACCGTCTAATTCTTCACGCTCTGCTGGCATCTGCAGGCGCTCTTTTTCTGGAGGTATGGTGGTGTTTACCAGATACGGTTTGATCGAATGATATTGCTTAAAAAAGTTCGTCATATCGACGATTAAATCTCTGATCACTGGCAAACCTGGCAGCGGACGCAAGACGATAGGTTCGGTCAGTTCATTCAAATTGGTGGTGCACGCAAGACCATTTTTGCCATTGATGTTCATGGCATCTGAACCGCAGACGCCTTCACGGCATGAGCGACGCAGCGCAAGAGAATCATCCACATCAGCCTTGATACGCTGCAGCGCATCGAGCAACATTTTGTCGGTATCGAGCAGCGTGACCGTAAGGTCTTGCATGTAGGGTTTTGCGTCCCTATCCGGGTCGTAACGATAAATCTGGAATTTGACAGTACGAGTCATAATTTTTTCCGAGCTTAGAAGGTACGTGCCTTGGGTTTAAATGTTTCAACAGTCAGTGGTTTAGTCACTACTGGCTTGTAGTCGAGTCGATTGCCATCGGAGAACCACAACGAGTGTTTCATCCAATTTTCATCGTCACGTTTTTCGTGATCACGGTGCGCGTGTGCACCGCGTGATTCTTTGCGTGCCGCTGCGGAGACGATGGTGGCTTTAGCAGTTTCGATGAGGTTATCGAGTTCAAGTGCTTCGACGCGCGCTGTATTGAATACTTTGGATTTATCTTTGAACGAGACATGCTTGCGACGCTCATCAAGATCCATGATGTGTTTAACACCATCATCCAGCAGCTCTTGGGTGCGAAACACGCTGCAATAATGTTGCATGGTCTTGCGTATATCGTTGGCCACATCCTGCACACGCTCTGTACCTGTCGATGCTTCTAAGTGCGCTAAACGTGACAACGCAAAATCGGTACCATCTGCCGGCATGGCCTTGTGATGCTGCTCTTTGAGCTTGCTTGCCACGATATGGTTACCTGCGGCACGACCAAACACCAGCAAATCAAGTAAGGAATTGG
>CAYUDI010000081.1:0-6101 GCA_964443585.1 uncultured Bifidobacterium sp. | reverse complement strand
CACAATTTCCTGACCACCGTTTTTAGGTGCGACTACCTGACCATGTATGTTGGTAGGTATACCGCCCATCTGGTAGTGAATGGTAGGCACAACTGGAATTGGCTCACGGGTTGCATCCACGTTGGCAAATTTATGGCCAATTTCCAATATCGACGGCAAACGCTTGCGTATGGTGTCAGCACCAATGTGACGCAGGTCGAGTAAGACGTGATCTTTTTTCGGACCACAACCACGACCTTCTTTAATTTCCTGATCCATAGAGCGTGAAATAAAGTCACGCGGGGCAAGATCTTTCAGCGTGGGCGCATAACGCTCCATGAAGCGCTCACCTTCGCTATTGATCAAAATTCCACCCTCGCCTCGCACCCCCTCGGTGATTAATACGCCAGCGCCAGAAACGCCGGTTGGGTGGAACTGCCAGAATTCCATATCTTCGAGTGGTAAGCCTGCACGAGCGGCCATACCCATACCGTCGCCGGTATTGATAAATGCATTCGTCGATGCAGCCCAGATACGGCCTGCGCCACCAGTAGCAAACACGGTGGTCTTGGCCTCGAACATCATGACCTCACCGGTTTCCATTTCCAGCGCAACTACACCGATTACATCGCCATCGGCATCGCGCACGATATCGACTGCCATCCACTCAACGAAAAAATGTGTCTTCGCTTGCACGTTGCGTTGATACAGTGTGTGCAGCATGGCATGACCGGTTCGGTCGGCTGCTGCGCACGCACGCTGCACGGGTTTTTCACCAAAATTAGCGGTGTGTCCACCGAATGGACGCTGATAAATTGTGCCATCCGGATTACGATCAAACGGCATACCCAAATGCTCGAGCTCATAGACTACTTTGGGCGCTTCGCGACACATGAATTCGATCGCATCCTGGTCGCCCAGGTAATCACTGCCTTTGACAGTATCAAACATATGCCAGTACCAATTGTCTTCTGACATATTACCCAGCGATGCACCTATGCCGCCCTGCGCTGCAACAGTATGCGAACGGGTTGGAAAAACTTTGGACAGCACTGCAACGTTTAGGCCAGCTTGTGCCAACTGTAATGACGCGCGCATACCTGAACCACCAGCGCCGATGATGATGGCATCGAAGCGTCGTGATGGAATGGCTGATTTAATGGATGACACGGTTACACTCTCCACAGTATCTGTACCGACCAGCCGGCGCAGCCGACTAACCAGAGTATTGTCAGCACTTGTAACAACAGTCTTACCGCAACGGGCTTGACGTAGTCCATCCAGATATCACGCACACCAACCCACGCGTGATAGTAGAGAGACATAAACGTTACAAATGCAAAAATCTTGAACCACTGCTGAGCAAACAACCCCGCCCAGGATTCATAGGTGAATTCTGCTGCCCCCAAAAATAATACGAGCAGCACAACCGTGAATACAGCCATCACAACGGCTGTTGCGCGCTGGGCTAGCCAATCCCTTAAACCGTAATGCGCGCCCACCACCAGACGTTTGGGTCCGATATTGTTATCCATCTCAGAAATCTCCAAACAGTTTGAATGCAATCAGCAAGGCCAAAGGGACGCTGACAAAAAATACCGACCGCGCCGATTTGGTTGAACCCTCTTTTGTTAAACCAATGTGTGCATCCATCACCAAGTGACGAATGCCAGCACAGAAATGATGCAAGTAGGCCCACGACAGACCAAGAATCAGCAATTTAACTAACCAATGCCTGACAAAGCCCTGAAGGACAGCAAAGGAAATTTCCGAGGTGATGGATAGCTCGAAAATATACAAAATAAAGGGCAACAGCAAAAACATCATTGCGCCGCTGACGCGATGCAAGATCGATACGATGCCCGAAACCGGCAAGCGGTAGCGCAAAATATCGGTGATGTGGATATTGGTAAAGCGTTTAGTTGGCGTTGCTTCAGGCATTAGTGTCTTCTCCAACGGTGTATGTCATGTTTGGTAAAGCCAAGATTCTATCTGTTTGGGCTAAAAGAGTTCGGCAGGTCTCTGGCGATTAACCCTACAGTTAACTAAGTTCATTGTGATAGTGATGATTTTCAGTGGCATATAAGGCGCGGCGCAACTCAACTGGCCGGTCGCCGTAGGTATAGGCTACCCGATCAACGTTTAACAGCGGCGTACCGAGTGGTACCTTGAGTAACTCAGCCGCAATGGCGTCTGCTGGTATGGCTTTGAGCTTTTCGGAAGCCCGTATCATCTGGGTGCCAAATTCGGTCTCAAACAAACCGTACATAGGGCCTTTGTATTCAGCAAGTCTCTCGGAGGTGAGTCCCTTAAAGATCGCTCCTGGCAACCAAATTTCCTCGAGGATGATGGGCTCGCCATCGAAAAATTGAACTCGACGTATAAAGATGACCGAATCCCCTGCCTTGATATCCAATACCCGCGCCACTTCTGCGGGGCCGCGCATGCGTTTAACTTCGACTATGTGATTTTCGGGCTGGTGAGCCTCACCGCCATCGGGCATCAATCGCAAAAAACGGAACTGGACGCGCGCCTCGTGGTGAGTGGCGACAAAGGTACCCTTGCCTTGACGGCGAACTACCAGGTTTTCAGATGACAGCTCATCGATTGCTTTGCGAACCGTACCCTGACTCACCTTGTAACGAAACGCCAGCTCGACTTCGCTGGGAATCAGCTCGCCCGGCTTCCATTCGCCAGATTGCAGACTCTGGACTATCAGCGATTTGATCTGCTGATAGAGGGGGCTAAAGGTGGGCGACGCAGCGCTGGGGCCGCCTGCACTGGCGGCCGAACCCGGAACGGCTGGCGTGGTGACGGAATGACTCATAGTCTCTGATTTCACCACAGATCCCAGCTTAACGTCCAGAAAATTGTGAGGTAATATGTCTTATATAAGATATAAGATGCGCATTGACAGGGATACTTGCCTACCCCTAAACTCGCGGGCAACGAAGCGGGTTTCCCTCACATGCACCTGCTCATACCGCACATTATTTGACCTGACTGGAGACTCACTATGACCAAAGCCCCCATGCGCGTTGCTGTTACTGGCGCTGCTGGCCAAATCGGCTACTCATTATTGTTTCGCATCGCAAACGGCGACATGCTGGGCAAAGATCAGCCAGTGATCTTGCAGTTGCTCGAAATTGCAGACGAAAAAGCGCAAAAAGCCCTAAAGGGCGTCATGATGGAAATCGATGACTGCGCATTTCCTCTGCTCGCTGGCATGACGGCACACTCGGACCCCATGACAGCGTTCAAAGATGCTGACGTAGCCTTGCTGGTGGGTGCTCGTCCGCGCGGCCCTGGTATGGAGCGTAAAGACCTGCTGGAAGCCAACGCGCAAATCTTCACCGTTCAAGGTAAAGCACTTGATGCCGTTGCATCGCGCAACATCAAAGTTCTGGTAGTGGGCAACCCAGCCAACACCAATGCCTACATCGCTATGAAATCTGCACCTAGTTTGCCGGCGAAAAATTTCACCGCCATGTTAAGGCTCGATCACAATCGCGCTCTGTCGCAAATTGCAGCAAAAACTGGCAAGCCAGTTGCTGCTATAGAAAAACTCTGCGTCTGGGGTAATCACTCGCCCACCATGTACGCTGACTATCGCTTTGCCACGGTCGATGGTCAGTCAGTCAAAGCCATGATCAACGATGAGGCATGGAACAAAGATGTGTTTTTACCCACGGTCGGTAAGCGTGGTGGAGCCATTATCGAAGCACGCGGTCTCTCTTCTGCTGCTTCAGCCGCCAATGCTGCGATTGATCATGTGCGTGATTGGGTACTCGGTACTCACGGCAAATGGACCACCATGGGAATACCTTCTGATGGCTCTTACGGCATTCCTAAAGATGTGATGTTTGGCTTTCCAGTTACTACACAAAACGGTGAATACACCATAGTGCAGGGATTGGATATTGACGCTTTCTCACAAGAGCGCATCAACATCACGTTGAAAGAGCTGACTGAAGAAAAAGACGGCGTGAAGCATTTGCTGCCCTAGTCCACCACGCGTGAGAGGGCGACACCGTTCTCTCACGATCAACTAACCTGCACTACTGGCCAACTCTTTGCTCATGCACGCGTCCGAGGTTTTGTTTCAGGGGACACACCAGCCGGTAGCTATACCGGTCTGTGATCATTACGCAGGTTCAGAAAAACTGATGCGCAAATCACTCGCGCTGCAATCCGCGCTGGGTCCCGTATTTGATATTACATTTGATTGCGAAGACGGCGCTGCCGCTGGAAATGAAACAGCTCACGCAACATTGGTGGGGAATTTGTTATCCAGCTCAGAGAATCGCTACAACCGCGTAGGTACGCGCGTACATGAGGCAAGCAGCCCTTATTTTGAACAAGACGTAGCGACCATTTGCGCGCTCGCTGCCGATAAGCTGGCCTACATAGTTATTCCCAAGGTAGAAACGCTTTATCAGTTGCAATCCGCTGTGCAAACCATCAAGCAGCATGCTGCGGCTGCGGGTCGCCCTGTACTACCGATTCATGTACTCATCGAAACTCATCCTGCGCTGCATCACGTGTGGGATATTGCCAGCATGGAAGGCATAGAGTGCCTTTCATTTGGCATTATGGATTTTGTGTCGTCGCATTTTGGTGCTGTACCGGGTGACACCATGCGTAGTCCCGGTCAATTTAGTCACCCTCTCATAACACGTGCCAAAGTAGAAATATCTGCCGCTTGTCACGCACATGGCAAAGTTGCGTCGCATAATGTGTGTACTGAAATTAAAGACTTATCAGTGGTAGCTAACGACGCAAACTTGGCTAGTCGGCAGTTTGGCTATCAACGCATGTGGAGCATTCATCCTGATCAAATCAAACCCATACTGGAAGCGTTTGCTCCTGCAGCGCATGAGGTAGATGATGCCATTGCTATTCTTCATGCTGCGCTAGCTAATGATTGGGGACCGATACAACATCAGGGCAAACTGCACGACCGGGCTAGTTATCGTTACTATTGGACCGTGTTACAACGAGCAAAACAAACAGGGCAAACGCTGCCAGTAAAGGCGCATGATTTGCTCTAGCTAAACAAAATGCACAGGAGGCCATATGCGATACAAACCATTTATTTTCATCGTAACGACCTCCTTGCTCAGCGGATTGGCTGCTGCCGCGCAAACCGACATGGTCTGCGAATATGGGTATCGAATGTCCATCGCAGGGGATCACAAAAAAGATAACGTGATCGAAATGATTTGGCAGGGCTATATGTACCGTATGGAGCGGGTACCAACGTCAACCGGAGTACATCGCTTCGAGCATGCCCAAAGTGGCTTGGTTTGGATCAGCATACCGAGCAAGGCCATGCTGTTAGATCGTATGCAAGGCACGCCTGTCGTCAGCGAATGCGTAACGTCAGGCAGACCAAAAAGATAATACGGGTGACGACCGCACCAGCTAGTTAATGATGGACTACAAAATCCATCAATAACTTAGATTATGAATTTAGATTATGAATTTCGATTAAAAATAAGGAGAGCACATGTCGCACAACACGCTTAAAACGCTCAAGGATTTCACGATTTCCGGAACTAAAAAGGGTAAATTTTATTCCTTGCCCGCACTAAAAAAATCCACCGGAGTAAATATCGATCGTCTACCGGTATCCATACGTATCGTGCTTGAGTCTGTATTGCGCAACTGTGACGGCAAAAAAGTTACTGAAGCCCATGTGCGTCAACTCGCTAACTGGAAACCAAATGCTGCACGCACCGATGAAATTCCCTTCGTTGTGGCACGCGTTGTTCTCCAAGACTTTACCGGCGTTCCTCTTTTGGCTGACCTTGCTGCCATGCGCGGAGTCGCTTCTAAAATGGGTAAAAATCCCAAGAACATAGAACCACTTGTTCCTGTGGATTTGGTGGTTGATCACTCCGTGCAAATTGACCACTTCCGTGAAAAAAATGCGCTCGACCTAAATATGAAATTGGAATTTTCGCGTAATAACGAACGCTACCAATTCATGAAATGGGGCATGCAAGCCTTCGATACCTTTGGCGTTGTGCCACCTGGCTTTGGCATTGTCCATCAAGTCAATCTTGAATATTTAGCGCGCGGCGTGCACCATCGTGAAGGCGTTTATTACCCTGATACCT
>CAYUDI010000080.1:1776-11367 GCA_964443585.1 uncultured Bifidobacterium sp. | reverse complement strand
GCGAGAAGCTGCTGGTTGAGCATCTCAAGCTACGTTACGAAGTCGGCGCTGGCACGGTACGCGAGGCATTGTCGCGTCTGGTAAGCGAAGCGATGGTGATCGCAGAGGGTCAGCGCGGATTCACCGTAGCACCTATCAGCATAGACGATTTGATCGATGTAACGAATGTGCGCGTGGCTGTCGAGACTGAAGCCTTGCGTTTGTCGATCCGCCAAGGGGATGACTTCTGGCGTCACCGCTTGCGACTGGCCTATGAACACTTATCGGCACTGGAGCAGCCGTTACACACTGAAAATATTCGTCGCTGGGAGCAGGCTAATAGCGCGTTTCACTCAGCGCTTTTGTCGGCGTGTGGCTCAACGTGGTCGTTACGAGTTGTGCAGCAGCTTACTCAACATGCGGAGCGCTACCGTCGATTTTCGATAGGTTTGCACCCTGGACGCGATGTACACACAGAGCACCAGCAAATTTTCGAGGCAGCGATGTCCGGTCAGGATGCGCGCGCAGCGCTCGCGCTGGAGTCGCACATACGCGCCACGCCCGAACTCTTGGTCCAATCAGAAAAAAATGGCGCTGAACTTTTCAAGCAACGATGAGTTTGCCAACAAATCAATCACATCATTTAGTTAGAGAGCGATTATGAGCGCATCATTAGCATCCCCTGAAATCGGTCTGTCGATTACTGCGGGCGGTTTAAATATTAATTATCACGATCATGGAACTGGCTTTCCTGTGCTGATGATTCATGGGTCGGGCCCGGGTGTTAGTGCCTGGGTTAATTGGCGACTCGTCATTCCTGAACTAGCCAAACAACGACGTGTGCTGGCACCCGATATGGCCGGTTTCGGTTTTACCGAAAGAGTGCCAGGTATGGTTTACAGCATGGAAAAATGGGTAGATCAGGCGATTGCATTTATTGATGCACTCGAATTACCCGTGGTCGATCTGGTGGGTAATTCATTTGGTGGCGCGTTGTCGCTGGCATTGACCCTACGGCATCCAGAGCGTGTTCGCCGTTTGGTATTAATGGGTGCAGCAGGAGTCTCTTTTAAAATTACACCAGCACTTGATGCCGTATGGGGATATGAACCTTCTTTTGAAAACATGCGCAGCATTATGGATGTTTTCGCTTTTGATCGCGGACTGGTAAATGATGATCTTGCACGACTGCGCTATGAAGCGAGCATACGACCAGGTTTCCATGAAAGTTACTCAAGTATGTTTCCAGCACCACGTCAGCGTTGGGTAGATGCTTTAGCCAGTGATGAAAGCGCAATTGCCGCCATAGATAAAGAAACACTCATCATTCATGGCCGCGAAGATAAAGTTATTCCTCTTGAAAATTCACTACGATTTTCTAAGCTGATATCGCGTTCGCAGTTACATGTGTTTGGTCGTTGCGGACATTGGACTCAAATCGAGCATTCGAAACGATTTGCCGAGTTAGTGTCTAATTTTCTTGCGGAAGCTGATCAATAAAATCAAGACTCAATTATGCGTTCAATGACGGGCGGACAGCTACTTGTCGATGCGCTGAGATCGCATCATGTAGATACCATTTACTGCATACCCGGTGAGAGCTATTTGCCGGTGCTTGATGCCTTGCATGATGCACATTCGATACGCACCGTGGTTGCGCGACATGAAGGTGCTGCCTGTTATATGGCTGAAGCCTACGGCAAGCTAACTGGGCAGCCAGGCATTTGTTTCGTAACGCGCGGCCCTGGTGCATCGCACGCCAGCGTGGGGTTACATGCAGCGTCTGAAGACTCTACACCCTTGATACTTTTTATCGGGCAGGTAGAAACGCAGTTTCTCGGTCGAGGCGCATTTCAGGAAATCGATTATTCAAAAATGTTTGGTGGCATCGCCAAAGCAGTGCATCAGGTAAGGGCCATTGCGGATTTGCCTAAAATAATTAACGATGCATTTGAGCTTGCTGTCAACGGTAGACCCGGACCAGTCGTGGTCGAACTTCCTGAGGATATTTTATTTTCTTCAATCGAACAAAGCGACCTGGGCAGTTTCAGTGCTGAGCTGACTAAGCGCGAAGAACTCGATATGAGTGAGCTTGAGCATCTGTTAGTAAGCGCCGAGCGTCCTATCGTCGTAATCGGAGGAAGTTGCTGGAGTGAAGAAGGTTTATCAGCATTCAGACAATTTATTCATCGTTATCAGCTGCCCGTTGTTGCCGGTTTTCGTCGTCAGGATTTGTTTGATAACGAAGATACACATTACATAGGTATGTTGGGATTAGGAGTAAACCCAGCGTTAATCCAGCGAGTGCGTGATGCCGATGTCGTGCTGGTAGTTGGCTCCCGGCTGTCTGAAGTTACTAGCAATGGGTATTCCTTGTTTCGACAAGAAGACTCAGACCAAAAGCTGATACATCTTTATACTGAACCCAATGTACTGGCCGATATATATAAACCATCCCTAGCTATTCATGCACCCTTACGAGACTTGGCACTAGCCTTAGCTGCGCTGCCTGCACCTGCTATAGTACAAGGGGCATCGTGGTTACAAGCAGCACGACAAGAATACGAACTCTTTATTCAAGTGCCCGTTGTGCATCCCCGTCATACCGGTGTAGATATGGGAAAAGTTGTGCAGTACTTAAATGATCATCTGACAGATGATGCAATTATATGCAATGGTGCTGGTAACTTTACCGTTTGGGTACATCGTTTTTACAAGTATCGAAGCTATGTTACGGAGTTGGCGCCAACGAATGGTTCTATGGGCTATGGTTTGCCTGCTGCGATTGCAGCGAAAATCAGACACCCTGAAAAAACAGTTGTATGCTTTAGTGGCGATGGTTGTTTCATGATGTATCCACAAGAATTGGCAACCGCTGTGCAGGAACATGCAGCCGTCATAGTTTTGATAGTAAATAATGGGATGTACGGAACCATACGTATGCACCAGGAGCGTGAATATCCCGGACGTGTATTTGCTTCTGATCTTGTCAACCCGGATTTCGTTGCGCTGGCCAACTCTTTCGGTGCTTACGCTGAGCGAGTGACTACCTTTGATGAATTCCCCACAGCCCTAGCTCGCGCATTGGCAAGTAAACGTCCATCAGTCATTGAGTTGACCACGGATCCAGTTCAGCTATCGCCGACAAAACGGTTGCAGTAATTAGAATGAATTTACTATAAAAACTGCTTGTTACCTGAAAAGAATGAAAAAATTACTCTTGCTGTTTTTGACTGGCTTCAGTATCGCGGCATCAGCGCAGGAATGGACTCCTTACGCGCAAACGAGTTTGGCGACCCAGTATTTTGATTTGCAACGTGCGGTCGCTATGGGAAACACCACCGCGTTTATTGTAGATTTGCATGACTTGAAGTCAGAGACCAAAGACCCCAACGGAAAAACGTATCTGTCCGTTGTATATGCCACTGAATTTAATTGTCGCAAGGCTGTGCGACGAATATTAAGTTACCAGCGTATGTCTGAACGTATGGGGAGTGGGGCCGTGGTGAGCGAGTACACCGAGGTCGGCGAATGGAGTGATGTTAAAGCGCCAGGCCTTACACGTTTAATGACTGCCGCTTGCGAGCAGCGCTGATGTTGTAGCCTATGCGTTATCTCGGATAGGCTAGCAGGGCTTTAGGCGAGTTGTTTTAATGTTTTGATAATGCGGGCAGTTTGTTTTTCTTGATCATCTAAGCGCTGGTTAGTCGCAGCCGCAAAGTTGGCCAAGCCGGACATGCGCTCTTGCATTGCGGGGGGCATAGTCCACAGGCTCTCGCGATCCACCTCGAAGTTATACTCAGGCTCGACTGAAACCTTGGGTTCAGCAGTCTCGATGTCATCAGATGCTAGATGGTCATTCGCATTAAGATCTGGATGCTCTTCGGATGCGAGCAGCTCGCTGGCTACCTCAGTAGCGTCAGGTTCTTTGGCCACAATAGTGTGCGGCTTCGCTTTAGCTGGAGTGCGCGTTACCGGTTCGGCATGGTCGCTGGGCCTGTCGCCGTGAAATACTTCGCCTGCTTCGTCCGACATTGATGATTCCCCCTCGAGACTGATACGGCTTGGATTGAATTGATTTATCGGCTAATCGTAGCAAATCATGAGCAAGTATCGCACAGTGACTTGCTTAACCATTAACTTCATACCACTTGCTTGAGATAACGCTGATCTTAGACCACCAGTCTTTTTCATTTTGTATGTTCAGAATAATTTCGTTTCTCAAGGTGTATTCATAATCGGATAAGGTTTTTTTCTTGGCAGCCTGAGCACTGTTCACATTTTGCAGACTCTGATAGCCCGTCGTGTTGGCTCCAAGCGTTTTTTCCATTTCTATGATGGCGAACATAAATCCGGCCTCCAGACCGGTTGCAGCCCAATCCCTCTCCAAAAAAATTAGATGTGTCTGCAGGCGCTGAACTTCAGTTTGGTTGTTAACGCGTTGTTGATTCAACAGTATGAGCACCACAGCAGCGAGGCAGGTTGCAACAATGAGATAAGGATTAGGGTTGTCACTAACCACTAGTAATAAAAAAATTGCTGCAATCGTACTTGCAAATCCAACCACTGCACCTACAGTTAAACGATTGAGATTGTGTAGATTGTTGCTGGCCAGTTCAAGTGCCTGCATGCATGTATTTGCCGCTTCTTTGGTAGATTTTAGTAATTGCAGGCGGCGATTGTATTCGACGCGTTCAGCTTCGTTGAGGCTGTCTATGCGTGCTTTAAGGTCATCAAGATGGCTCATGAATTGTATTATCTTTTAACTTACGCGCTGCACACTATCGGCTGGAGTTAGATGTTTGATGATCAAAGTATCTGATGTTTTTATGTTTAATAGCAAGCGCATGCCGAAATTATTAAAAAAGTAATTTTTTGAGCTTATAGTATGTCTATCGTCTAAGTTAAGATGTCTGCACCATATATTGAAATAATTGTTGAGTTTGGCATTATTCTGCTCGCACCACTGGTATTTCAGTATTACCTGTGGCGATCCAAGGATGATCGACAATCTCATATGTTTAAGCAAAACATTGTTTTATTTGGGCTGTTGTATGCCGCTATTTTCATACTGGCTTTGATACACTCTCTAAAACCTCTGAAACTCCATTGACAATTCAAAATGATCTGCACTCCGACCTGTGATTGCCTGTAATGAGGGCTCTAAAAACCAGAGGTTTTGTTATCGTTATGGCCATACTGCTAGCATCGTGCAGCGTCAAGCAAGACTACAACTTTACCTTGGTCTGCAAAGGTAAAAACGATGTGATGGCCAAGCTAAAAATGGATCCTGCTGAAATCGAGGTCAAGGATGAAACCCGAACGTATGAGTTTGAGTTAAGGGATTTGAAGGACTACCATTGCCATACCAGGCGAGCTGAAAAAATTGCATGCATACGCTCGCAAGATGATGAGGACACCTTTCGTCACGAATCCATGATATTCACCCGCTCAAACATGACTGTTACGCATACCTCATCGACTGAGAAGAAAAAAACCGGATTGGTAGTGGAGGAGAGCTTTGAGGGGCTGTGTGTTGAAACGGACGTTGAAGGCTGAGGCCTAGCTGTGCTTTAGCGACATAGGTAGTTCGTTACCCATAGTTCAGGTTTACATTCAACGTTGCAGTGATTGGTGACATGGCCCATGGCACCCTTGGCTGATTTGATGCACGGTATGTAGCAAGCCCGAAAAAACGACTTTGCTCGTTCGCAGCGAGGGTCATTGGTTTTTGACTCGATCTTCTTTTGCGGGGCAAATGCGCTGGCATCCTCTGCTACGCAGCACAAGGCAATCAGTAAAACCCCTGCTGACCGAATGATGATGTTAGTTGTTTTCATTTTGAACACTCCGTAGTGGCGGCCTGTTGGAAGATGATCTTTCCGCACAAGTTCGCAAACAGTATTCATTTATCGACAGCTGGCGTGAATTCTGTACGTTAAAAAATTACATATTAAATAACTTTCTACTGAAATTTGGGCTCGGATAATGATGAGGCAGTGTCCGAGGTAGGCCAAATCTACCTGTCAGAGCTGCGCGCGCAGTCATTACTCGATGAGTCGTCGATTTTCTGTTATGTTCTGGGGTCAATTTTATGAGGAGACATTATGAAGTCTTTGCTGGCTGCTTTACTGCTATGTTCTGCGTCCCTGGCTTTTGCTCATTGCCCTAATGCGGTGGTGTGCGAAATGAAGGCGATTGATTCCTCCATGGGCACTGTGAAGTTAGCGGACGCCCAATTAGAAAAGGTCAAGACCCTGCGCGCTGAAGGTGAAAAGTTGTACAACGAAGGACGTGAAGGCGATGCCATCAAATTACTACGTGAGGCACGAAAAATTTTGAAAGACTCATCCACTTGATGGATTAGTTTACATCCTAAGTGGTGAAAAAAAACGGGGCCAGGATGCCCCGTTTTTTTATGTGTGCATCTCATCGTGGCAGTAAAATTTTGCTCATCAGACCAATCTGTACAAGTTAGCTCTACATAGTAAGGTATTGTCTGATGAGGCCAAGCTCATCTTCGAATCACCGCTTGTAGTCTTCGCAGACAATGCGAAAAACACTTTTACCTGCTGGGTTAGTGTTTACCGTTTTCCATGGACTAGGAGTGCCAACAGTACCCATAACTTCGCCTGTAGCTTCCGGCCCTGTGTAGGCAACATATTGTTTGAATCGACCGGTCTCTTCTTTGCAGTCATATTCTTTTAAAAGCTTCATTGAGCGTAAACCCTCTTTTGTGGGATCGCGAAAACTCTCCATCTCCCATACGCGACGAAAACTCCCTTGATGTTCAACGGTTGTGGGATCCATGAAATACGTAGTGCCGTGGATGTTTTGAAATACCCTAACCCAGTTCGCATGAGCCAAAGGCGCAACTAACAGCAACGCTGTTGCCGCAATGGCAGAGCAAGCGGATGCAAACTTATTAGCTTGATTCATTGATTATCCTTAGTATTGCGAAGCTTTGATCTGTTCACATCACGTGCAAGGGATGGGCTGTGGAGCGTACCTAAACCTTCATCGCAGTAAGATGTATTGTAGCCTCAGAATTAGGGCTAAGGAGGGGCATACTCAACAGGTAGTAATACTGGGTGTTGATTTTGGCGCGGAGGGTTGTCCGATACGCGAGGTAACGACTAACTCAAGAAGAAAATAATACAAAAGCCGCTTACGGTTTTAGCACTGTTGAATGTTGTTGAAGTCCATAACAGGGGGTTCAACCGGCTTGAGATACTCGCCATGCCTGAGCCAATGCGGGCAGACTTCACACATGGCGGCCAGTATTAGCAATTTATCTTCGGTGGGCATGGATTCTCCCATCAACCACTTGTAAACAGAGATGGATGTGACCTGTCCTGAAACGTAGCGTTGATTAAATGCTGTACAAAGTTCCCCGGCTTTGCGTGGGTTGAAGCCTGCTTTTTCCAGGGAGCGTACGAGCCGGATTCTAAATTCTTCTCTTTTCTTAAAATCGACGTGTTGTGACATATAGGATAGATAAATTAGTCAGAAAAATTAAATTTAAACTCGTGGTAACTACTCGGATCCAGTTATTAACCAATTACTTGAAACACCTAAAAGCTTAGACAAAGCGATTGTTTTTTCTTCCGACGGCACAGAGCGCGCCTGTAGCCAGTCATGCAGCATGGTTTCCGTAATTTGACAGTTATCAACACGTTTGTTGAAAACTTCTGAAAACTTCCGGCAGCTTAATTCTGCATAGTTTGAATTCTTTAACGCGAATTTCAGCCTGAGCGCAAACAGCTCAGGTGGATGCTTCATAATGGCGGCCGCGTGATCGCTCATTTATTTTCTGTGCCCATTCCGGGAAGCTCGATTTCTTCCGCACGAAGTACCAGTTCTAAGCCAGACTCAATCGAAGCAATGGCATCGGCGGCCATATTTCTTAAAAACTGGTGAACGATAGTGTCTTTTGGGCTTGCATCTAAACATTGCTCGCTATACGAGACAAATCCATTGAGGCTCATTAATAAGCCGGCAAGATGGCGCGGACATTCGCAATACAGCGTGTAGCTGAGAGTTGATAACGTCTCTAATTCTTCAGGGCTGAATTTTTTTTCAGTTCTACGCGGAGTGTTCTTGGCTGATTGCGCTTTGTGAGTAAAAAGATCCAGAACCTGACGAATCTCGGCAGGCTTAGCAGGTGATTTAACGCAAGGTATATCAGCAGCTTCCAATGCTTGTATGCTCGATGAATTACTATAGGTATAAAGCACCATTGTTCCAACAGTGTTTAAACCTTTGGCCCAATGAATTATTTGCTGTGAGTGGTCTGATTGAAGGGCTGAAAAATTAAACAGCAAAATATCGAACTTACCTAGCCAGTGGTCAATCTCCAGTGGATTATTTACATGATGAATAATTTCAAAACCTGAGAGCGGTCCGTCTTGTAAAAGTACCTTCAAACCCACACTGTCGCCTACTGTAAGGATACGCAGCTGTGTAGTGGAAGTTGGTCTAGGCAGTATTTCGGGACTAAGAAAATTTAAGTGTTCAGTGAGTTCGTCTATGCTGAATGATGAAAGATTACTAGGCTTGTGCCCAATATCGACTAGCGCTTTGATGAGTTTCAGCCGTTTGACTTCCGTTGGAGCATACCGACGCGCCCCGCCTATGGTTCGATGAGGTTTAGGCATGCCATAGCGCTGCTCCCAAATCCTTAAGGTGGACGCATTAATACCAGTGGCTCTGGAGACTGCGCCTATGGGTATGAGTGACCCAACACCGTCTTTGGCGTTGTCTTTGATCAAAGTATGGGTTGCTGTAGTTACCATCGTTGAATGAGTTATTGACTAGGCAGATATTAAGAATAGATGTGGAATCATATTTCCACAAAAAATCGACATTAACAACGAATATTTTAATGTTCACTCATTATTGCAAATTAATTACTCAAAAATCTACTCAATACTTACTCAAATGATTGGTAATTCGCACATCGATTGCCATATTTATATTTTTACTGTTAAAGATACGGTGTGAGTACTGTTAAAAGTAAAGTGACATCAGGGCGTATCCACCATCGCGCAATTACAGATGGAGAAAAATTCAGACGCTGAAAGCCAATTAGGTACTGGCTGATCTGGTCAAGCAGATAGACGAGCTAACCACCGATGCGCGGGTCCACCATAAAATTAAATCGGCACCTCAAACACCAGTGTTTATTTTTTTGGTTTGGCTTGAGTAGATTTTTCTTGGCCTAGCTGCAGGCTGTCTTTTTCCAAATCATTTAATTTTGATTGCGTTTCTTTTTGATCAGACATCATTTTTGCAATTCGGTCGCTCATAGATAGGTTGACGGAGTTCAGTTTTACATTTTGACCCGCTGTTTGATGATTTTCGCTAGGTGATGTGGCTGTCGATGGGTGAACTGAACCGGCAGGTTTTTGTGGAGGGTTGGTAGGCGAAGAGGAAATGCTAATTTTTTTCAAGCCAGAGGTCGTTGTTGAGCCAACGACATCGGTCATTGAGCGTTTAACAGACGGGCCAGTGGCATCGGAAAGTGGGCGTGAAATTGAGGGGCCGTTAGCTGCATTGTATGAAGATGGCCTAATCGTTGGGCCCGATCCGTCGGAAATATGATTTGCTGTT
>CAYUDI010000080.1:0-1676 GCA_964443585.1 uncultured Bifidobacterium sp. | reverse complement strand
GTAGGCCCACTAGCATCTGAAAAATCGTGTTGTATCGTTGGGCCCGATCCGTCGGAAATATGATTTGCTGTTGTAGGCCCACTAGCATCTGAAAAATCGTGTTGTATCGTTGGGCCCGATCCGTCGGTCATACGATTTATAGTCGTTGGGCCATTAGCATCTGTAGATGCATGTTGTATCGTCGGGCCCGATCCGTCAGTAATACGGTTTATAGTCGTTGGGCCATTAGCATCTCTAGATGCATGTTGTATCGTTGGGCCCGATCCGTCAGTAATACGGTTTATAGTCGTTGGGCCAGTTCGGGTTTCTGAATGGATGGCGTTTTTTTTAGGATTGGATTTTGCAAATAATTCCGAATTTCCACCTGATTTAAATACATCGAAAAATTCCTCCTTGCCCAGAGTTTTCCTCGGTTTTGGCGGCGCAGGTTTCCCGTTGGGATCAGGGTTGTTTTCATCCATGAAATTTTTTCTTTTTTTGTAAGATTTTTGTTGATGATGAGAGCTGTAGCGCTTTGCAATGTAGTCAGAAATGGTTAGTCTGGATACATAAATCGTATACATTTAGAAAAAAAATTATCCTCCGGTCATATTTGTCTTGTTATACGCGCTGAATTCCCACCTAAACTTAGACGGCTTAGAGGGCAACTTACGTTTAGCGAATTATTTTGCATCCTATTTTTTCAAGGATTTTTGATGCCTATCGTCTCTGCAAGTTTTGATCTAAAAACCGTCGAATGGCGACGCATCAGAGATGCCAGTTGTACGAATTATCTGGTTGACTTTGAATACAGCTTGCTGGGTTATGACTTAGCTACCGGACGTTTGGATATGCTGCTGCGCTATGGAGAAGGAGGGCATTGCAGGCGCCATCGACATATCGCATCAACGGTCACACTGGTGCTCGAAGGCGAGCAATTCCTGACCGAGAAACTACCCGATGGCTCACGGCAGTTGGTTCATCGTCAAAAGGGAGACTACGCGCTGGCCGCTGCCGATGCCCACCCCCACGACGAGCATGGAGGCGAGCACGGAGGCACGGTACTTCTTTCAATGACAGCCCCTGACGGCCGTTTGTTTGAATATTTTGATGAGCATATGCATAGCCTGGGTACGGTTTCTATTGCGGAGTATGTAGAGAGCTGGAATCGTGGAGCTGTCTACGGTAGTCAGGTTGGCACTGCTGGCTGAAAGAGTGGCATAGTCAAATTGAAATCGTTTTTGTAATCCCCAAGATTCTCGTCTGTCGCTTACTTTCTAGCGAGAGTTCATGGTAGATTCAGGTCAGTTCGCTTAAGAGCATGAATAGGTCGATTTTTTGACTGAATTCATCCAATGCGATGATGCTTTTTTATTAAAAAAACTAAAATAAATAAATCATGAACCGTCGCGTTTGGGGCGCCGTCGGGATCGTGTTGCTAGCTATGACGTGTGTGCTTTCGCAAGCGCAAGCGGGTCTGTTAAACAGACAAGACATAGAAAAGCTGCTCGACGGCCAATACATCGTAGGTGAGATTCAGGCGGGTATGCCTGTCTATCCTTTATTCGGTAAAAGTTCTGCATCGGCTGGTAAGCCAGATTTAAAAGGCTATGCCTTTGAGTCGATAGATTTCAAACCCGTGCGTGGTTACAGCGGCAAACCTCTCGATGTATTAGTGGCTATGGATTTAACCGGCG
>CAYUDI010000079.1:7477-11609 GCA_964443585.1 uncultured Bifidobacterium sp. | reverse complement strand
AACCAGCTTGACGCTATTTACCGCAATGGAAAAGCAGAAGATCAATTGAAATACGGGCAGATGTACGAAGAAGGAAACGGCGTCGATCGGGATTACACAAAAGCGCTTAACTGGTATCACAGAGCTGCCGATCAAAATCATCCAGAAGCGCAGTTCAAGCTTGGCGTGATTTACGCCAATGGATTAGGCGTAGAGAAGAATGTAGATCGCGCGCTGTCATGGCTAATCGCGGCGGCTATGCAAGGTCATTTTAAGGCTGGGAGTATTTATGACTCTTTGGCTCTTAGCGGAGATTTAAAATCTAATGCAAATTTTGAAGAACTGTTTAAGTGGCACACGAAAGCTGCTGAGCAAGGAAATATTGACTCGTACATTACTTTGGGCATGATGTACGAAGAAGGAAAGGGCGTAGCTAAGGATTTAAGTAAAGCAGCTAGTTGGTTCCATAAGGCAGCAGCACAAGGTGATGCTGATGCTCAGGTAAATTTGGGATTGATGTACGAAAAAGGAAATGGCGTAGCTAAGGATTTGAGTAAAGCAGCTTACTGGTATGAAATGGCAGCAGAACAAGGCAATGCTGATGCTCAGTGTAATTTAGCAGTGATGTACCGCAAAGGAAATGGCGTTACTCAAGATTTTAGTAAAGCAGAAGGCTTGTACAAAAAGGCAATCGCCCAAGGTAATGTTACAGCTATGTTTAATTTCGGACTTTTTCACTATGAATCAAAAAATTTACCTGAAGCCGCGAAATGGTTTAAGGAGGCAGCAAGTAAAGGCTCTGCCTACGCTCATTTTTATTTAGGTGATATGTATTACGAAGGAAAATTTCCCTCTGCCAGAAAATCTAAAGCGAATGATCGTTTTGAAGCGGTTATCTGTTATGGCAAAGCGGCCAAACTAGGTCTTGCCATAGCTCAGCTCAAATTAGGAGTGATGTACCTGAAAGGAAAAGGCGTTAAAAAAAATTTAGACGAAGCGGCCAAGTGGTTTGGCGAAGCGGCTAAACAAGGCGATGCCGAAGCAATTCGTAGATTAGCCAAACTAAAAAATTGAGTTTCTAGTAATGATAAAGGCTGAAAGTGGCGCTACATAGTTTGATCACGCACTGTAACCTTCCGACAACTTACATTTTTTCAGGCATAAAAAAAGCGCACAACGATGAATCATCGCGGTGCGCATTTTTGTTAAGCTAAATTATTTGCCTGTCATGCCCAGCAACATGTCATTGAGTTTTTTGACAAATCCTGCCGGGTCACTCAGTTGTCCACCTTCAGCTAGCAAGGCTTGATCAAACAGCAGGCTGCTCCAGTCATTGAATTTAGCGTCTTCGTATTTCAGGCGCTGTATCAATGGATGATGCGGGTTTATTTCCAGTGTGGGTTTCATATCAGGCGCAGCCTGACCTGCTGCTTTGAGCATTCTGAGTAGATTACCCGATAGCTCGTGCTCGTCAGCGACTAAGCATGCCGGAGAATCTGTCAAACGGAAAGTCACACGCACGTCTTTGGCTTTTTCTGCCAGTGATGCTTTCATTTTATCGACCAACTCTTTGAATTCGGATTCGGTTTCTTCTTTTTGTTTTTTCTCGTTATCGTCTTCTAGCTGGCCAAGATTGAGATCACCTTTGGCAACGGATAGCAGTGGCTTGCCATCGAATTCTGTCAGGAACGACAGCATCCATTCATCAACGCGTTCAGTCAGCAACAGAACTTCTACACCCTTTTTACGGAAAATCTCCAGGTGCGGGCTATTCTTGGCAGCCATCCAGCTATCCGCCGTGACGTAGTAAATTTTGTCTTGACCTTCTTTCATGCGCGCTACGTAATCACCTAACGAGATATTTTGTGTATCGGTCTCGTTGTGTGTGCTGGCAAAGCGCAGTAGCTTGGCAATGCGCTCTTTGTTGGCTGAATCTTCACCCATGCCTTCTTTGAGTACTTGTCCAAATTCTTTCCAAAAATTAGCGTATTTATCTTTTTTCTCTTGTTCATCTGCATTCGCGAGTTCTTCCAACATACCCAGTATGCGTTTGGTCGAACCTTCGCGTATGACTTTAACATCGCGCGACTCTTGCAGAATTTCACGCGATACATTCAATGGAAGATCATTCGAATCAATGACGCCTTTTACAAAGCGTAGATACACCGGCATTAACTGCTCTGCATCATCCATGATGAATACGCGTTTTACATACAGCTTGATACCACCGCGTTTTTCGCGATCCCATAAATCAAATGGCGCGTGAGCGGGTATATAAAGTAGCTGAGTGTATTCACTGCGGCCTTCAACGCGGTTATGCGTCCAAGTTAAAGGCTCTTGAAAATCATGCGATACATGTTTATAAAATTCTTTGTATTGCTCTTCGGTGATATCCGATTTGCTGCGTGCCCAAAGCGCGCTTGCTTGATTAACAGTTTCCAGTTCGTCCTTGACGACAGTTTCTTTTTTTTCTTCGTCCCATTCTTCTTTATGCATTTTGATGGGCAAAGAAATATGATCCGAATACTTGCGGATGATGGAGCGTAGCTGCCAGGCTGACAGGAAATCATCTTCGCCTTCGCGCAGATGCAAAGTGATACGGGTGCCGCGTTCGGGCTTGTTGATGGTCTCTACGCTGAACTCACCTTCCCCGGAAGATTCCCAGCGCACGCCTTGTTCTGCAGGCAAGCCGGCGCGACGTGATTCAACGGTGATTTTGTCGGCCACGATAAAGCCGGAGTAAAAACCCACGCCAAACTGACCTATCATCGCCGCATCTTTTTGCTGGTCGCCAGACAATCTGGAAAAGAATTCTTTTGTTCCAGATTTGGCAATCGTTCCTAAATGCTCGACCGCTTCTGCTTGCGATAAACCTATACCGTTGTCGGTAATGCTGATGGTCTTAGCGGCTTTGTCAAACTCCACCTGTATGGCAAGATCGCTGTCGCCTTCAAATAAAGCCGCGTTATTAATAGCTTCAAAACGCAGCTTGTCCGCGGCATCAGAGGCATTCGAGACTAGCTCGCGCAGGAAAATTTCTTTGTTGGAGTACAGCGAATGGATCATCAGCTGCAACAGCTGTTTGACCTCGGCCTGAAAGCCCATGACTTGTTTATCTGAAGCACCCATGATGTCCTCTATTAACAAAATTGATTGAAAGTTGACGAAATTTGCAATTATCTTGGGATGACTAGCCAGATTTCAAGAGCGCCCGAGGTAAAATCCCGGCATGTTTTTATATTGGGGTAAGCGATGTCTATTGAACAAAAACTCAGTGCGCTAAACATTACGCTTCCTAGTGTTGCCACACCAGCGGCTGCCTATGTCATGTATGTGCGAACCGGTAATACGTTGTTCGTCTCAGGCCATATTGCAAAAAAAGACGGCAAACCCTGGGTAGGTCAGCTGGGCCGCACAATGACCACCGACGAGGGTAAGCAAGCTGCCCGTTCCATAGCGATCGATTTGATGGCCACACTCAAGGAAGCTTGTGGTGGCGATTTATCCAAGGTCAAACGTATCGTTAAACTTGTTAGCTTAGTCAATTCTTCGCCTGACTTCACAGAACATCACTTAGTCACTAATGGCGCTTCCGAACTACTCGTAGACGTTTTTGGTGACGTGGGTCGTCATGCACGATCAGCATTTGGTGTCGCTCAAATTCCTCTGGGTGCATGTGTAGAAATAGAAATGGTTGCTGAGTTAACCAACCATTAATTAACGGCCGCTAGCATTAGCGGTTACAGCTAATTCTCGTTACCGAAACCGTTGCGTAAATCGTGCGTCCAATGGAGGCACGTTTTGCTGCTCTTGCGAGAGTATGAAAGCTAATTGCTTCTCGGCTGGGCGTTCGATTGTTTTATAGATTGCTTTAGACAGCGCATAGGCTTGGCTGCCTGGCCATTCAGATTCTAGTAACTCGGCAGGCAGGTTGGGATCAGTTAGCAGTGCGCGTCGGTAGTCGTGTATCAAGAGCGTCCGCAGTACAAATGCATGTTCGGGGTCTATTGCCGCTTGCTCAGTGAGCAGCTGCTGCAAACTTTCAAAACGTGCGATAAATTTTTTGTAGGAAGCGCGCGTTTCTTTCAGCGGCCAGGCAGTTGATACCACCGCTGAAAGTGGCAGGGCGTTGTCAAGTCCGCTATCGCTAGCC
>CAYUDI010000079.1:0-7467 GCA_964443585.1 uncultured Bifidobacterium sp. | reverse complement strand
AGAGTACGGTCACTACCTTGGTTGTGCGCGTGCGTTGTAGTAAATCGTGCCGTGCTTCGTTCTTCTCGCCGGGGTACGCAAATAGTCCCGCGTTGATGGGCGCAAAACCTTCCCAAACCAATTCTTTTTTCAGTGCTAATTTTTGTGCGCTAATGGCGTGATTGGCTACACACACCAAAGTCCATAGTCCATCCCATTGTTTTACGGGGGAGGCATAAACACGCTGGTGGGCGCGCAAAAATCGTTTTTCACCCTGAGTGCTCAATCGGTACTGACTGCGCCTGCCGTGGCGCACGGCGTCTAGCCAGCCCTCGTCAGCTAATCGGTAGACAGCAGTGCGTACCAGTCGTTCGCTAATGCCAAACGGGGACAATAAGGCGATCAGGCTACCCAACCACACAACGCCACCCCACGGCGCGATGGTGTCTCCAAAGACTGTCATCACTAAGGATTTTGCGCGGGGTGGGTTAAGGCGCAAGCTCTGAGCTATCCAGCGGGCGAGGGCGGGTGAGGGGGTGTTGTTGAGCGTGGCAGATGACATTTTGTTAAACGATACAGTTTTTCTGTAAAACCATGTTTTCGCGTATCATATCTCCATTTTAAGTGTCTTTGTAAGCCCCAAGGAAGGAGTCCCTGCTATGTATGCTCAAATGGTCGATACCGGCGCCTCTAGTCTGCGAGCCGTTGATGAGCTCAGCCCGCAAGAGCAAGCCTTCCAGAAGCGCATTGATGCCGACATCAAAATCGAACCCAGAGATTGGATGTCTGATGCCTATCGCAAGACACTAATACGTCAGATTTCTCAGCATGCCCATTCAGAAATTGTGGGTCAGCTTCCCGAGGGTAACTGGGTTACCCGAGCGCCTACGCTCAAGCGCAAGACGATACTTTTGGCGAAGATACAAGACGAAGCAGGACACGGTCTCTATCTCTATAGCGCTGCCGAAACACTGGGTGTTTCGCGCGATCAAATGACGCGTGATCTGCTTGATGGCAAAGCAAAATATTCCAGCATTTTCAATTACCCCACCTTGAGTTGGGCTGATATCGGCATGATAGGTTGGTTAGTCGATGGAGCTGCCATCATCAATCAAATTCCTTTGTGCCGTTGCTCGTATGGCCCTTATGCACGTGCCATGGTGCGCATCTGTAAGGAAGAAGCATTCCATGCGCGTCAGGGATTCGATGTCGTGATGGCCTTGTGTCGCGGTACACCAGAGCAAAAGCAAATGGCGCAAGATTCGCTCAATCGATGGTGGTGGCCAGCGCTGATGATGTTTGGCCCGCCGGATACTGAATCGGTTAACAGTGCTCAGTCTGCGCAATGGAAGATTAAATTATTTTCCAATGATGAACTTCGACAGCGCATGGTGGATCAGACAGTGCCTCAGGCTGAGTTTCTTGGTCTAACAATTCCTGATCCGGATTTGCGTTGGAATGAGACCAGCGGGCAGTATGAATTTGGTGCGATCGATTGGTCTGAATTTTATCGGGTCTTAAAAGGCAATGGCCCGTGTAATCGTGATCGCCTGCAAACTCGCCGCAAAGCATGGGATGACGGCGCCTGGTTTCGTGATGGTGTGAATGCATATGCAGAAAAGCAGCAAGCCAAATCCAAAGCTAAGGCAGCTTGATTAGCTCACAGGAGATAGCGATGAGCAAAGAATGGCCACTGTGGGAAATTTTTATACGCAGCCAGCATGGACTGGCGCATAAACATGTAGGCAGCTTGCATGCGCCGGATGCCGAGATGGCGTTGAATAATGCGCGCGATGTCTATACCCGTCGTAATGAGGGTATTTCTATATGGGTGGTACCTGCGAGTGTGATTGTTGCAAGCAGCTCGGAAAATAGCCAAGAGTTTTTTGAGCCTTCGTCCAGCAAAATTTATCGTCATCCTACGTTCTTTTCTATCCCGCCCGAAGTAGGCAATCTCTAAGGCATTGAAATGATGGATTCAGAAAAATTTATCTGGTGTTTGCGAGCGGGTGATTCCAGTTTGATTTTGTCGCAGCGTTTATCAGAGTGGTGCGGTAAAGGCCCGGCGCTGGAAGAAGACATGGCCTTAACGAACATAGCTCTCGATTTATTAGGTCAATCAACCTTGTGGTTGTCTTACGCTGCAAAAATCGAAGGCCTAGATCGCGATGAAGATGATTTGGCATTTTTGCGCGATGCCCATGAATTTCGTAATCTACTGTTGGTTGAGCAGCCCAACGGTGGCTATGACGACACTTTAGTGCGGCAGCTGTATTTCGATGTCTGGCACACGCTGTGGCTGCGATCCCTGCTTAATTCTTCTGATACGACGATTGCACAGATCGCAGAAAAATCGTTAAAAGAAGTGACGTATCATTTGCGCCGTAGCAGTGATCTGTTCATACGCTTAGGCGATGGTAGCGAAGAAAGTCATGTGCGTATGCAGAGCTCAGCTGATGCGTTATGGATGTATTCCGGCGAATGTTTTATCGACGATGAGTTAGATACAGTCATCGCAGAACGAAAAATCGCCCCGCTACCCTCGAGTTTAAAGAATGAGTGGATGGCGATGATACAAAAAATATTTTCCGAAGCGACCTTGAGTGTGCCGCCCGCAGATGCCTGGATGCAGAATGGCGGTAAGCAAGGACGTCACTCCGAGCACCTTGGTTTTCTGCTGGCTGAGATGCAATTTCTTCAGCGCGCTTATCCTGGGGCTACCTGGTGAGGTTGACTAACGAGCAGCTGTGGGAATGCTTGGCTACGGTCAGTGACCCAGAAATTCCGGTTATTTCGGTGGTTGATTTGGGCATAGTGCGTGAACTGACGTGGCTAGACACCGATGTATGCGAAGTGACCATCACACCTACCTACTCTGGCTGCCCTGCGATGCAAGTCATTGCAGAGAATGTCGAGCAAGCATTGCGCGGCCTGGGTGTGGAGAAAATTTCTATCCGAACTCAATTGTCGCCAGCATGGACTACCGATTGGATGAGTCCTGCTGGTCGAGAAAAGCTCAAGGCTTATGGCATTGCGCCGCCCATGCAATCAGCTATTGATATTTCTGCACTAGGCAGTCGTGTTGTTCCTGACATAGCCTGTCCACAATGTGACTCTTTGCATACGCGCTTGCTAAGTCAGTTTGGGTCTACCGCATGTAAAGCGCTTTATCGGTGCAATGAGTGTCTTGAACCTTTTGATTATTTCAAGCCACACTAGAGTGATGCGCACTTACCTAACTTTTACAGCATTGGTTCTATGACCCATTTTCATGCTTTAAAAATTTCTGCAGTGCGACGGGATACGCGAGATGCGGTTGTTATTAGCTTTGATATTCCCTCAGCGTTAACCTCAGAGTTTCATTACCAGCCAGGTCAACACATTACTTTGCGTGCTCAGATTCAGGGCGACGAAGTGCGTCGCTCATATTCCATATGCTCAGCGATACAAGATACAGAGCTGCGTATCGCCATTAAAAAAGTCAGCGATGGTTTGTTTTCTACGTGGGCTACGACCTCGCTTGAAGCAGGCATGATGATAGATGTTATGCCGCCAACTGGAAATTTTCATCTGCCTTTGGATGCAACTCAGCAGCACCATTATTTGGCTATTGCTGCAGGTAGTGGCATTACACCGATTTTTTCTATCATCAAAAGTACCTTGCTGGCTGAACCACAGAGTCGCTTTACCTTAGTCTTTGGTAATCGCGCATCGTCTACGATTATGCTGAGAGACGACATCGCCAATCTTAAAGACAGATTTCTTGATCGATTTTCGGTGATTCATATAATGAGTCGTGAAAAACAAGATATCGATTTGTTTAATGGCCGTATCAATGCAGAAAAATTCCGTCAGCTGGCAGAACAATGGATAGGATTGGCCGATATAGATCATGTATTCATTTGCGGCCCCCAGGAAATGATGCTGGAACTGTCGGATAGTTTGAAATCATTTGGTATGCCTAGTGATCGCATACATATGGAATTGTTTGGCGTAGCTGGTGACCAAGTACCGCGCAAGCGCTCGGTAGCTGACTTACTATCTACTAATAAGTGTGAAGTTACTGTGATTATTGATGGTCATCATCAACGTTTTATGATGAACAGGGACCAGCAATCAGTATTGGACGCTGGTCTTGAACACGGTATTGATATACGGTATGCCTGTAAAGGTGGTATCTGTGCTTCCTGCCGCTGTAAAGTGATAGCCGGTAAAGTGGAAATGGATGCCAATCACGCCTTGGAAGACTATGAAGTGGCGCGTGGATTTGTTTTAAGTTGTCAGGCATTTCCTATTTCAGAAAAACTTGTGCTCGATTTTGATCAGGACAGTTGAATGACTAATGATCTTGCTGCCGATCCCAAGGCATTGGCTAAAGCCAGTGCAGAGCACATGTACGCACGCGATCATGCGACGCAAGGCTTGGGCATACAGTTAATCGATGTGGGCCCCGGTACGGCATGTATGCACATGAGAGTGCGTCCCGATATGCTTAATGGTCATGCGATGTGCCACGGTGGTTTTATTTTTACCCTGGCAGATTCCACCTTTGCCTTTGCCTGCAATAGTTATAACTTGCAAACAGTCGCTGCTGGCTGCACCATAGAATTTTTAGCGCCAGCGAAAGAGGGCGAGTTATTGCAGGCAGTAGCAATAGAGCAAGCGCGTAGCGGTAAAACAGGTGTGTATGACGTTTCAGTTACTACTTCGGATGGAAAAAAAATAGCACTCATGCGTGGAAAATCTCACCAGATTTCTGGGCCAGTCATACAGGACGTATAAAACGCATAGACGCAGGAGATCAGGGATGTCCAACCAAACAAGTCAATCAGAACTTGAGCCTATAGAAACAGCGAGCAAAGATGAGTTGCAGGCGCTGCAATTGCAGCGATTGAAAATCTCCTTGCACCATGCCTATGATCATGTGCCGCATTACCGCAAAAGTTTTGATGATCTGGGAATTCATCCACACGATCTGACCTCCTTGTCTGATCTGTCAAAGTTTCCGTTTACTAGCAAAGATGATCTGCGGGCGAATTACCCCTTTGGTATGTTTGCAGTTCCGCGCGAGCAGGTTGTACGTATACACGCCTCTTCAGGCACTACGGGTAAACCCACTGTGGTGGGCTACACCCAAGAAGATATCGATACCTGGGCTCATCTGGTTGCACGTTCCATACGTGCTTCCGGTGGGCGAGCCGGTGATATCGTTCATGTGTCCTATGGTTATGGTTTATTTACTGGTGGCTTGGGTGCGCATTACGGCGCAGAGAAGCTGGGATGCACAGTTATTCCCATGTCTGGTGGTCAGACTGAAAAACAGGTTCAGTTAATCAACGACTTCCGTCCCGATATCATCATGGTGACTCCTTCTTATATGCTCAACCTCATAGAAGAATTTGAGCGTCAGGGCTTGGATCCCGCCGCTTCTTCTTTACGTATAGGTATTTTTGGTGCTGAGCCATGGACTGAGTCTATGCGCTTAGAAATCGAACAGCGCGCTGGTTTGGATGCCGTCGACATCTATGGCTTATCTGAAGTGATGGGTCCTGGCGTTGCTAATGAATGCCTAGAGACGAAAGATGGCCCAGTAATTTGGGAAGATCATTTTTATCCTGAAATTATTCATCCTGTGACGGGTGAGGTTCTACCTGATGGTCAGATGGGGGAATTGGTATTTACCTCATTAACTAAACAAGCTATGCCGGTAATACGCTATCGAACACGTGATTTAACCCGATTACTACCACCCACCGCGCGCAGCATGCGTCGTATGGGAAAAATTCTGGGTCGCACAGATGACATGATGATCATTCGTGGCGTTAATGTGTTCCCTTCGCAAATTGAAGAATTATTACTACAGCAGCCTTCATTAGCGCCGCATTATCAATTAATTTTGTCACGCGAAATGCATCTGGATCAATTAGAGGTGCTGGTTGAAACGCGCGACGATGTACGGCACGGTGACGGCATCCGTGGTGGCACATCACTCGAGCATATGATCAAATCATTGATCGGTATTTCTTGTACAGTCACCGTTTTGCCGCCCAATGGTGTTGAGCGTACTCTGGTCGGAAAAGCCCGTCGTCTTGTTGATAAACGTAATTAATACCGGTTAATTTAGTGTAACTACTTGGGCTTTTCTGCTCTTGGTTTACCATACTGTTTCATACATTCATCATGACCGATCATGCCTGAAATCGAAATTCGACCCGGTCAATCCATAGAGTTACTTAAGGAACTACATATCCTGACCCGTGACGGGAAAATGAATCAGGATAGTCGTCGCAAACTCAAGCAGGTTTACCACTTAGTCCAATTCATAGAGCCTCTGTTGGAGCAGTTGGTGCAAGAAGGTAGCTCGGTTTCCTTGGTTGATCATGGCGCTGGCAAATCCTATCTGGGCTTCATGCTCTACGATTTGTTTTTCAAGCAGCGCAAGGATGGCTCACATATTTACAGCATAGAGACGCGACCAGAATTAGTCGATCGCGCTAAGGTTCTGGCTCAGAGTTTGTCATTTGATCGCATGTCTTTTTTGCCGTTGTCTGTGTCGGATTCGATCACGTCAGCAGCCTTACCTGCCACAGTAGATATAGTCACTGCGCTTCATGCTTGTGATACGGCGACCGATGATGCCATTAGCTTTGCATTAAAAAAACAGGCTAGGTTTATCGTGTTGGTACCTTGCTGTCAGGCAGAGCTGGCAGGCGTGTTGAGAAAATTAAAATCGCAATCCCTAGCGCGTGACGTCTTAACTGAATTGTGGCGTCACCCACTACACACGCGTGAATTTGGTAGCCACACCACCAATGTATTGCGGTGCTTACAGTTGGAAGCTCACGGCTATCAGGTGAATGTGACAGAGCTGGTAGGTTGGGAGCACTCGATGAAAAACGAGTTAATTATTGCTACCTACAAAGACTTGCCGCGTCAGCGAGGAACACAGCGCCTGCAAAAGGTCTTGATGGATTTGGGATTGGAAGAAATGTCGTCGCGGTATTGGTTACCAGCGTGATCTGATTTCTTTAATTTAGTCCTTCGGGCTGACGGCGATGTAACGTAGTTGCAGGCAAAGAGTGACTGGCGATAAAAATCTCGTGCAGCAGCAAACTAAAACTGCCTACCAACAGCATCATAGTAAATACAAATGAATAGGCAATCAGCGAGTCAAGTTTCAAGGCGACAGAATCGCCTACAAACAGCGCAACGACTATAGAGCAGACCAAGATCATGCAGCTAGTCGACATACCAAAGGCACGGTGAATTGCATTTGAGCGACGGCGCAGTACGGATAGTTCATGTACCAGCGTGGGACGCACGCCAGAGCCGCTTGATAGTCGTTGTTCCAAGGCCTCAGAGCGATCGCTGATGCGGTCCAGACGATTATTAAGCACGCGCATTTGTATCATGACGCCCAGCAGCAATAAGGCTGGTGTGATCGCTATGCTGATCAGGTTGCTGATATCGTCGAAAAACGAGGCCATC
>CAYUDI010000078.1:0-11640 GCA_964443585.1 uncultured Bifidobacterium sp. | reverse complement strand
CACCGCTTCCGCCAAGGGCACCCATTGAGGTGCTTTTTTTTCGTCTGTCGCATCGAACTGATGCTTTATAAGTGGTTTTGATTATCCCCATGGCGATCGAACGCAGTTCTTATGCCATTGCGCCAACTCGAAATTTTCTTAATTAAAAGCATTCTGGACTACAATTGCCAGGTTAGTGCTCGCAGAGTGGTTCACACTTTGCAGTTAAACGGGAAGTAGTGAGGTCTTCTGTTAAATAAGATCCAGCCTACGCTGTCCCCGCAACGGTAAGCGGACAAGATTACATCTTCGCTTCTGTCAATTAGCCACTGGGTTCCTTGAACAAGAACCTGGGAAGGCGACAGAGGTAGTTTCCGCCAGCCCGGATACCGGCTAACGAGGTGGCGCGCCCAAAAAGCGCTCCGTTAGTTCGTGCACCGTCGGGGAAGGCGGTGAGGACGATTTTTTAAAAACGATCATGAAAACCCCTAAACCGTGCGCCCGCTGGGTGCTCTGTACGACTGCGTTCGCCGTTGCTTCGTCTGCGCTAGCACAGCAGAATTCAACTTTACCCCCCGTAATTGTCACCGCAACACGTTCCGAAATTCCTCTTGCTAATGTTTTAGCTGATGTCAGCGTTTCAGACAGAACTGACATAGAGCGTAGCGGTGCGGCGTCTGTATCGGAGTTCTTGTCGCGTATACCTGGCATTACGATAAATCAGACCGGTGGCCCTGCATCTACAACCGGCGTATTTATTCGTGGAGCTGAAAGTCGATTTACTGCGGTATTTATTGATGGGGTACGGATTGATTCACAATCAACCGGAGGCGCTACATGGGAGGCGATTCCATTATCACAAGTTGACCGCATAGAAGTCCTGCGCGGACCTGCCGCAGCCATTTATGGTTCCGATGCGATAGCCGGAGTGGTACAAATTTTTACCCGCCGGGGTGAGCAAGGATTTCGTCCTTCGATAACGTTGGGTGCAGGTAGCTATAACACCTACGATACAGGTATCTCCCTGTCTGGAGCGGATGGTGAAGTCGACTACGCCATTAGTCTGGCCGACACCAATAGTAAAGGTTTTAACGCCATCCCTGCGGGTACAAATTCTGATCGCGATGGCTATCACAGCCGGTCTTTCGCTGGTCGGTTTGGATGGAAAGTACAACCAAACCAAAAGTTAGAATTAACCCTGCTCGATAACCAATTGAAATCACAATTTGACAGTTACGGTTCGGTAGCGCCTATCAATGACGTTACTAAGCACCACTTACAGACGTTAGGATTGAACTGGAACTCGCAGTGGCAAGATAACTGGAGTACGCGTTTAGGTATTACACGAGCTACTGATCGCTACGAAACAACCCCTTCGGTTTACGTTACCGAGACTCATACAAATACCTATCTGTTACGAAATGAATTCAAGCTGGGTTCCGGTCGGTTAGCAGCAGACCTTGAGCGTCGTGAAGACGAGATGCAGAACTCGGATACTGCACCAAAAACCAATACAAACCGAAGCCAGGATGCAGTGGCATTAGGTTACGGTATTCAGTTTGGAGATCACTCCCTACAGGCAAATGCACGTCGTGATCAAGATAGTGAATTCGGCGGAAAATCCGTTGGGTCTATTGCCTATGGCTATGTAATTACGCCCACTCTAAGAGCGACAGCATCAACAGGTACGGCATTCAGAGTTCCCACCCTGTATCAGCGGTTTAGTATCTATGGTTCGTCTGATTTAAAGCCCGAAACATCAAAAAATAACGAGCTGGGCCTGCATTGGCTTTCGGGTGTAGATCGTGCAAGTGTGGTGGTTTATCAGAACGATATAGAAAATCTTATTAACTACGTGGGTGGTACAGGCAGTTGCATTAATGGTGTGGGGGCTTTTGCTGGGTGTTATGGCAATACGGGGCATGCTCGTATAACTGGAACAACTGTCACAGGTGGGACGCAGGTGGGGAATATTAATTTGGCTGCGTCGGTTGATGTGATGGATCCCACGAATGTTGATACAGATACGTATTTAGCCAGACGTGCTCGACAACAATCTACCCTAAGTGCAGACATGCCTTTAGGGGAGTGGCATATGGGTGCTCAGCTTCAATATGTAGGCAAGCGCTTTGACAACGCCAGTAATACAGTCAGCTTGGATTCCTATAGCCTGATCAATCTCACTGCTAGCCGACCTATAGACCGTGACTGGCGAATACTGGCTCGTGTTAATAATTTAGGTAACACAAACTATGCCTTTGCCAATGGCTATGCAACTCCTGGCCGTACTTTTTATGTGAGTCTGATTTGGACTCCCAAAAAATAATACGGCACGAGCCGTGCTTAACCCAGTACGGCTCAGCATGCATTCACATTTTTTTGAGGCGATATGACTCACACAGTGTTAGGTCCGACTCGAATTATTTGTCTTACTGAAGAAACGACTGAGTGGCTTTATCTTTTGGGGCAAGAGCAGCGTATTGTTGGTATCAGCGGTTATACAGTGCGGCCTCCCAGAGCACGAACTGAAAAGCCCAAGATCAGTTCGTTTTTGAACGCAAAGATAAACAAAATTCTGGAGCTGCAACCAGATTGTGTCTTTGGCTTCTCTGATTTACAAGCAGACATTGCTGCAAATTTAATTCGCGCCGGAGTGCAGGTAACTATCTTTAACCAACGCAGCGTGGATGAAATTTTTTCTATGCTGTTTCAGGTAGCTGCTGTAGTGGATTGTGTTGATGAGGGATTGGAGCAGATAAAAAAAATCCGTCAACGCATGGATATGATTTGTGCTCATGTGCGAGTGCTTCAGGCGACAGGTAAGCGGCGACCAAAGGTATTTTTTGAAGAATGGGATGAACCTCATATTAGTGCAATACGTTGGGTGTCTGAGTTAATAACTATGGCCGGTGGCGACGATATTTTTCCTGAGCTTGCTGCGATGTCGCTAGGTAAAGACCGAATTATCAAAGACAGTTCAGACATCGTGGCGCGTGCGCCTGATATCGTAATGGGTTCTTGGTGCGGCAAAAAATTTCGTCCTGATAAAGTGGCGGCAAGAGCAGGATGGCAGGATGTGCCTGCAGTTCGTGATGGTCAGTTATTTGAAATTAAATCGCCCGATATTCTGCAACCTGGTATTGCAGCGTTAACTGATGGATTAGAGGCGATGCACCGTATTGTGATCGATTGGATGGTAAAGCATGGATGACATCGCCCATAGTGAACTCATACTAGGTGGACAGCGTAGCGGCAAATCTCATAGGGCTGAATTATTGAGTAGCCAGTGGTTGTCAGATGCTAGTCATTCGGCAGTGATGATTGCCACTGCATGTGCGTGGGATGAGGAGATGCGCGACCGCATCATCCGCCATCAGTCAGATCGCGCCCAACGTTTACCAACCATGATGACAGTAGAGGAACCTGTCAATATTGCATCAGCCATCGAAAAGCACAGTACAGAAAAAACACTCATCGTTGTTGATTGCCTTACGCTCTGGCTTACCAACCTTTTGATGCCTCTAAACGTTGAGGATACGGTAAGCGAACAAGAGGTATTGCTCGCGGTAGAGCGGTTGGTGCAAACAATCGAGCATGCACCTGGGCCGGTGGTGTTCGTTAGTAATGAGATTGGTTTGGGTGTTATTCCCATGGGAGCAGGCGTGCGTAGTTTTGTAGATAATCAGGGACGATTAAATCACTATTTAGCTCGGGTATGCGAACGTGTGACACTCATGACGGCAGGTTTGCCTTTAAGGTTGAAATGAGAATATGCGTACACATGTGGTCGTTATTACGTCATAGTTTTTTATTGGCGGCCTTTTCTTTTCCGGTGTGTGCAATAGGCATAACGGTGGTCGATGATCGTGGCGTATCTGTCCTATTTGAACAAACACCTAAACGCATAGTGAGCTTGTTACCATCACTTACCGAAACAGTGTGTGCACTCGACCAATGCCATCGCTTGGTGGGAGTTGATCGTTATTCCGATTTCCCAAAAATAGTACAGCGCTTACCTAAGGTGGGCGGAGGCTTGGATCCTAGTGTTGAAGCTATCGTTGCTTTGCAGCCTGATTTGGTTCTACTCGGCGCCTCTGCACGGGCGGCAGATCACTTACGTAATTTAGGATTAAAGGTAGTGGCCCTTGAGCCTAAGACTCATGCGGATGTCGAACGTGTAATAATAAAAATGGGTCACCTGTTGGACGTGTCTGACCCACAAAAAATTTGGCGCTCAATTGATACGGCTGTTTTGAACGCGGCAAAATCACTTCCACAGTCAGCAAAGACTACGCGTGTTTATTTTGAAGTTGACCAAGGGCCCTATGCAGCGGGTGAATCGTCGTTCATAGGCGAAACCCTGACACGATTAGGTGTTAAAAATATAGTACCCGCGGAACTCGGCGCTTTTCCTAAACTAAATCCTGAATTCGTCGTTCGCGCTAATCCTGATCTCATCATGGTTGGTCAGCGCAGTGCTGTTGGTCTGATGCAGCGACCGGGATGGTCAGGTATTAGCGCGCTCCGTAATAAAAAAATGTGTATTTTTTCAGCGGATCAATCGAATGTTTTAGTGCGCCCAGGTCCTCGAATGGCAGAAGCCGCGCAATGGATGGCTCACTGTCTATCTACTCATGCGTCAACATCTGGGTTACGTAAACCATGATGGTTCGTAGCCCAGCACTACTTGTTTTTACCCTGATTACAGGAACCTTGGCGCTTGCTGTTGTAGGTTTGTGCGTTGGTAGCACGGGATTAGAAAATATATACACGTATTGGTGGAGTCCCGTAACGTCTGTCGATCACGCTTCCATGGCCCGACAGATAATTTGGGAGATTCGTCTTCCTCGCACAGTAGGTGCTTGGGCTGCAGGTGCATTGCTTGGGTTGGCAGGAGCATTAGCGCAAGGTCTTTTTCGAAATCCATTGGCAGACCCGTTTTTATTAGGTAGCGCATCGGGTGCATCGCTGGGTGTTGCGATAGCCTTGGTTGTTTTGGGTGGAGGCACGAGCATGCTCGGTAGCTCCAGCATGATGAGCAGTGAACTATCAGTAAACATATTTTCTAGCAATCTTTGGGTGCGCCTGGGTTTAACCGGTGCGGCGTTTATGGGTGCCATTCTGGCTGTTTTTCTTACCCTGTTACTTTCTCGCGGTGTGGGTCACACCTTACGTTTACTTTTGTCCGGTGTAATTGTGGGCGTCGTGTTGGGCGCAGCGACGCATCTGGTGTTGCTGTTCTCTCCTGATCTATTACAGGCGATGCAATCGTTCATCCTGGGTTCAACGGTCTTTGTGGGCTGGAATTCAGCTATGTTGATGGTCGTCGTGTGGAGCATTTGCTGTGTGGCCGTGTGGCTGCTGGGACGCGTATTGGATGGCTTGAGTTTAGGTGATGCGACGGCGTTCACTCTGGGTTTACCCGTGGCCCCTATGCGGTTGGCTTTAGTTTTGGTGATGGCTTTAGCAACGGGAACAGCCGTTGCCCAGACAGGCTTAATCGCTTTTGTAGGACTTGCGGCTCCGCATTTAGTACGTTCTTTAATTAAAACGACGCTAGCGAATTTGATGCTACTGGCTAGCTTGGCAGGGGGGTTACTTTTGCTCGCTGCAGATATCTTAGCTCGAGGCTTGATCGCACCTCAGGAATTACCAGTGGGCGTGCTGACGGCGGTATTGGGTGGTGGTTATTTGTTGTGGCTTATGCATGCCAGGTCGGCTCGTGGAGTTGGTTCGGTATGACGACGTTTAATCTTACCCCCGCTTTACTGGCCGACAAACTTCATGTGATGTTAGGTCAGGGCACTGAAAAAACGCTGGCGCTCAAAGATGTTTCAGTGATGTTTACTGATGGGTGTTGGACAAGTATCGTGGGTCCTAATGGAGCTGGTAAATCTACGTTACTCAAATGTCTTGCCGGTCTATTACCTCACCAAGGTCGTGTGCAGTTATCGGGACGTGATTTGATGGACTGGCCTAACCGTATTCGTGCGAGCAAACTATCTTGGTTAGGGCAAAACGAGCCTTCATCAGATGACCTTAGGATATGGGATGTCGTGATGCTGGGTCGTCTGCCGTATCAGTCATCATGGATAGCTGCTCCCAGTGATGCAGATTGCGCAGCAGTTGAAAAGGCACTTCGCTCCACGCATGCATGGGACTGGCGAGAGCGCTCCCTGGGTCAGCTCAGTGGTGGAGAGCGTCAGCGGGTGCTTTTAGCGCGCGCACTCGCGGTCGAGGCAGACATACTCTTGATGGATGAACCGATAGCCAATCTGGATCCGCCCCATCAAGCTGATTGGCTTGCACTTGTAGGTGAACTTGTAGGTCAGGGAAAAACTGTGATCAGCGTATTGCACGAAATTTCTATTGCGTTGCATGCGGATGAAATGGTGGTCATGGCGCAAGGACGCGTCGTTCATCAGGGTTTATGCACAGAGGCCATTACCCATCGCGCATTGGAAGCTGTATTCGACCAACGTATAGCAGTTCGAGCTTTTGAAGATCAGTTTGTAGCTTTACCGAAAATCTAATTTCGAGAGGAAAAGACGATGGAATTTGAATCACCACCGACTGATAAACCGTATGACAAGTCCGAAGGTGAACGTCGAGGACTTTTGATCGTTAACACTGGTGATGGCAAAGGAAAAAGTACTGCGGCGTTTGGTTTGGCATTGCGAGCGCATGGTAGAGGTAAGAAAGTCAAAATTTACCAATTTATGAAAGTGCCTACTGCGCGATTTGGTGAGCATCGTATGTTTGAAACAATTGGAATTCCTATCGAAGGTTTGGGTGACGGCTTTAGCTGGAAAAGTCAGGACCTTGAGCATTCGGCCCAGTTGGCTCGTGATGGTTGGTTACGCGCTAAAGCCACAATAATGGAGGGCGAGCATTTCTTGGTAGTGCTAGATGAAATAACGTATCCCTTAATTTACGGCTGGCTTCCTCTGGATGATGTTTTGCAAACGTTTGCACATCGTCCTGGTCATGTTCATGTGTGCCTGACAGGTCGTCGTTGTCCTTCCGAAATTATAGAGCTAGCCGATACAGTTACTGAGATGACGATGATTAAGCATGCCTTTAGCGCGGGTATTCCAGCGCAACGTGGCATCGAGGATTAAACGCGTGCAATGGGCGGATCCTGTTTATCTATTAGCCACTATATCGGCGGGTGCCGTGTTGTGCGCATTGGCTATAGATTTGGTTTTTGGTGAGCCGCCACGACAAGTACACCCGGTCGTTTGGGTGGGTAAGTATTTACAGCTTATTGGTCTCAAAGTGTCACGCAGTGTTTCAGCCAAACCTCATCCCGCAGTTGAATTCTATTCTGGGATGGGTGGTTGGTTTATAGGCGCGGCACTTGTCTGTGTCGTTGCAATCGGCTTAACCATAGTCTTTAGCTGGCTTCCGTATTTGTTACATGTAGTTGTGCTTGGCGCAGTGCTCAAGACGCTACTCTCATGGCGAATGTTACGTGATGAGGTTATTGCAGTTGAGCAGGCGCTCAGCGAGTCTATTGATGCAGGTCGCCAGCGTGTGAGCTGGCTAGTCAGTAGAAACGTTGATAATCTCGATGAATCTGAAATTCGCCAAGCCGCCATTTCTACACTGGCAGAAAATCTCAACGATTCAGTAGTAGCTCCGTTGTTTTGGTTTGCAGTGGCAGGTCTGCCGGGTGCTGCAATTTATCGGTTTGCCAATACTGCCGATGCCATGTGGGGCTATATAGGAGAACGTCATGGCAGAGATTGGACGTGGGCTGGCAAATGGGCCGCTCGTGCTGATGATGTATTGTCATGGGTTCCTGCACGCATAACGGCCTTACTCATCATGGTATCTGTTGGTGATTATCGCTGGCATCGCTTGGCCGTAAATGCCTGCCTTACCCCTTCACCTAATAGCGGCTGGCCTATGGGCGCAATGGCTTTGGTACAAAATATACAATTAGGTAAAGCGGGAGTTTATATACTTAATCCACAAGGCCGCTTACCCAATTCAGTAGACATTGCCTTAGCACTAAACAAATCTAAAAACGTCATAGTGCTTTTGATGCTGATAGGTGCATGCATAGGTTTATGGTCTTCGAGTCATCTGTGACTATGTCGCTGACACATGGGGGAGCAGATGCATTAGGCATCCCACGCTGGGATTTTTCCAGTAATGCCAATGCATGCGGTCCATGCCCTATGTCATTAGAGACGATAAATCAGGCAGTGCCCGGGCGTTACCCTGACCCTCTCTATACTGAGCTGCGTGATGCACTGGCTCAGTATCACAAAGTAGCATCCTGGCGTGTAATCATCGCAGCGAGTGCAAGCGAATTTATACAGCGCATCACGGCATGGAAATGGCGTAAAGGTGCAAAAAAAATCTGGATACCGCGCTACGCATATGAAGATTACACTCGTGCTGCCAACGCGTGGGGCATGCAACAAGTGGATAGAGTGGAGTTGGCTCAACTAGCATGGCTCTGTGATCCGATGAACCCTCTAGGACAATCAGAATCGCAAGAGGTTGTTTTAGCGTTAGGTTCGCAAACGTCCTGCACCGTAGTACTTGATTGTGCTTACGAGCCTTTACGTCTTGAGGGTATGAGCATACTCGACAGCGTACTTGCGACAAATGTATGGCAGCTTTGGTCACCTAACAAGGCGTTGGGCTTAACAGGTATTCGTGCAGCCTATGCACTTGCTCCGTTGGATGCTCAGTCGCATGTCATTGAACTCGAACAGTTAGCGCCATCGTGGCCATTAGGTGCCCATGGACAGGCGATGTTGTTTTCCTGGGTGCAGGCGCAGACGCAAGCTTGGGTAAGGGATAGTCGCCAGATTCTGTCGCAATGGACGACTGATTTACGTCATCTGCTGGAGCGACTTGACTGGCAATGCAAACCAAGTAACACCCATTTTTTCTGTGCCAGTCCCGCTGTCAATCTGGATTCATACGCGTTGCGATCGCATGACATCAAGTTACGTGATGTTACTTCGTTTGGCTTGCCGGGATGGTGGAGACTCAGCGCTCAACATCCAGAGGCGCTGCATGCGTTAGAAAATGCATTGATTCAAATGAGTCAATTGAGGACATCAGCCAAATGACCGCCGTGTGTGTCATGGTTTTGGGTACGACTAGCGGCGCAGGTAAGAGCTGGATTACCACGGCATTGTGCCGCTACTACGCCAGGTTAGGTCTGAAGGTAGCTCCGTTTAAAGCTCAAAATATGAGTAATAACGCCAGAGTCGTTGTTGGACTAAACGAGCGGCAAGGAGAGATAGGCTCAGCTCAATATTTTCAGTCGCTCGCTGCGAAAGTAGTACCCAATGTGCACATGAATCCCATACTTCTTAAACCTGAAGCCGACACGATGAGTCAGGTGGTGCTACTGGGTTCCGTCAATCGCGAACTAAGCGATATGCCCTGGCGCGAGCGCAGTGAAAAAGTCTGGCCCTATATATGTGCTTCATTAGATCAGCTGCGCGCAGAAAATGATGTGGTAGTCATCGAAGGAGCAGGTTCACCAGCTGAAATTAATCTGCATGCTAGCGACATAGTGAATATGCGTGTAGCGCGGTATGCCCAAGCGAATTGTCTTCTGGTGACCGACATAGATCGAGGAGGAGCATTTGCTCATTTGTATGGAACGTGGGCGTTATTGCCACCCCAAGAACAAGTATTGATCAAAGGTTTTGTACTAAACAAATTTCGTGGCGATGCCTCATTGCTGGCACCGGGACCGCAGATGTTGCAAGAGATGACGGGCATACCGGTATTGGCGACACTGCCTATGTGGTATCACCATGGTTTACCTGAGGAAGACGGAATTTTTGACGACCGAACGCGCTCAACCGGCACAGTGACAACAACGATAGCTATCATTGCTTATCCGCGAATCAGTAATCTTGATGAATTTCAGGCATTAAAAAATGTACCAGGTGTGCGCCTGGTTTGGGCGCGATCTCCGAATGATTGTGTTAACGCAGACTGGATAGTGCTACCCGGCTCGAAGGCAACAGCGAGCGATTTACAGTGGGTTCGTGAACAAGGGTTAGATATATCGATTTCTACTCATGCAGCGCAAGGAGGCGCGGTACTGGGTATTTGCGGTGGCTTGCAAATGCTGGGTCAAGAATTGATTGATCCCTTTGGTGTTGATGGCAATGCGCATGGATTAGGCTTACTGCCTTTGGTAACGACATTTGATCAAGACAAAACTGTACGACATACCAAGGTAACGCTTGGCGACGTGACTGGGCGTTGGTCTTCCCTGTCCAGGCTCACGGTAGAAGGCTATGAAATTCACCACGGCCAAACGACATTATGCTCTGAGACGCGCGTACACAGGGAGGTTGTACGCGAGGTTGTATCGGGTCTGGCCTGGCAAAATAAAGAAGGTAATGTATTGGGTTGTTATCTCCATGGATTATTTGAATATACAGCTGTGCTGCACTCACTGTTTGGGTTCCACGCATCGACACTCGACGATGTGTTTGATGGACTGGCTAATTTTTTGCAAACGTATGTTGAGCATGATGTACTCAATGAGCTCATTCAAAGGAAATAATCATGCACTATCACACTCCAACAATCACAGATCCTAGCAATACAGAATTAGCCCAGCTGTTACAGCACAAACTCGATAATAAAACTAAACCGTTAGGTTCTTTAGGACGAATCGAGACGCTGGCTTTACGAGTTGGAATGATACTGGGTACGGAATCTCCCAGATTGAGTGATCCGCAAATGCTGGTTTTTGCAGGTGACCATGGTCTGGTTGCGCAAGGAGTATCGGCATACCCAAGTGATGTGACCTGGCAGATGGTAGAGAATTTTTTAGCAGGAGGCGCGGCTGTTAGTGTGTTGGCTCGTCAGCACGGCATAGGTTTGACGGTCGTTGATTGCGGTGTTCGTCATGATTTTGAGTCGCGTTCGGGTTTGATTATCCGTAAGGTAGGCTATGGCACAGCTGATTCTATGCAAGGGCAAGCAATGACGGATGCGCAGCGAGATCAGGCGCTGCGTCAGGGTGGTGAGTTAATCCACAACCTTCCAGGTAATGTTTTGCTCTTAGGTGAAATGGGTATAGGTAATACATCGGCGGCATCACTTTTAATGAGCCGTCTGATAGGGCTGGACATAGCCGACTGCACAGGTGCTGGCACGGGGCTAAACGCCTCCGGAGTGCAACGCAAAATTGACGTGTTGCGGGCCGTGTTGGCCAGGCATCCAGAGGCTAACGATGCATTAAGTGCGCTATCAGCGTTTGGTGGATTTGAAATAGCCACTATGGTGGGCTCAGCGCTGCAGGCCGCTGCAGGCGCCCCTTGATCTGCGAGGGGTTGGGGACTGCTTGCTAAGTTTGGCGATTGCATCGGCTCTGCAGGCGGCAGGCCGTTCTTGAGCTTGTCCTCGATGCGCTTCAGGTCCTCGGGCTCGGGCTTGTTGTCCTTGGCGTGCTGCCACTGGAACTTCGCCTCCAGCGTACGGCCGACGCGCCAGTAGACGTCGCCGAGATGGTCGTTGATGGTCGGGTCCTGCGGGCGGAGCTCGACCGCCTGCTCCATGTAGACCAGCGCCTTGTCGAGCTGGCCTAAACGGAAGTGGATCCAGCCGAGGCTGTCGACGATGTAGCCGTCGTCGGGCTTCAGCGAGACGGCCTTCTCGATC
>CAYUDI010000077.1:2007-11800 GCA_964443585.1 uncultured Bifidobacterium sp. | reverse complement strand
ATCATTCCTTTTTTAGAGCCCGACAGCTACGATCGCTTGCTGTGGAGTTGTGATGTGAATTTTGTGCGAGGGGAGGATAGTCTGGTGCGTGCACATTGGGCACATCACCCCTTTGTTTGGCAGCTATACCCTCAGGATGACGACGCGCATCTCATCAAATTGACTGCTTTTCTGGATCATTATTGCTCAGGCATGAGTGAGTCTGATGCGCAGGTTGTCAGGGCTTTCTGGCTGGGGTGGAATGGAAAGCCTGAAGCGACTCTTGATTGGATATCTTTCGCAAAAACATTGCCATTATTAGTCACACACCACAGGCTTTGGTCGGCGAAAGTGTCATCGGTGGATGAGCTCTCGACTCAACTAATTCGTTTCGCAAGTAAAATCGGGTAAAATCTCGCGTGTTTTCACTGACTATCCCCCGCGCATACATCACTTATATTCGCGGGTTGGTCACTTCAGTAACCTCAGACTATCACTATGAAAATCGCTCAAGAAATCCGCGTTGGTAATGTCGTCATGGTTTCCGGCCAGCCTATGGTCGTAATCCGCACCGAATTCTCCAAATCTGGCCGCAATGCATCCGTGGTCAAGATGAAAATGAAAAACCTGCTCACCGAAGCTGGGCTCGAATCCGTTTACAAGTCCGATGAGAAGTTTGAAATCGTGAACTTGGATCGTAAAGAAGCGACGTATTCATACTTTGCTGATCCGCTGTACGTATTTATGGATGTCGATTACAACCAGCACGAGGTTGAATCAGAAAATCTGGGTGATGCTATTCATTACCTTGAAGATGGCATGGCATGTGAAGTCGTCTTCTACAACGAAAAAGCAATTTCCGTTGAGTTACCAACCACAGTAGTGCGGGAAATCACCTACACTGAACCTGCTGTTAAAGGTGATACCTCGGGTAAGGTACTCAAGCCAGCAAAAATTGCCACCGGATTCGAAGTCTCGGTGCCTTTGTTTGTAGGTCAGGGTGACAAAATAGAAATCGATACGCGTACAGGTGAATACAAACGCCGTGTGTAATTTGCTCTATGCTTATAAAAAAACCGCAGCGTAGTCTGCGGTTTTTTTTATTTCATTTGCATCGAAGTTTTATCAAACTACCCTAAATAGGAAGATGCTGGTCGTTGCGTCATAAAATTTTTCGAGCGAAATTTACAAACGAATCTTAAACGTTCCTCGCCTGCAGAACCCAATCGTACAGGTTGAAATTTTAGTTTTTCTACCGGATGCTCTGGCTCTTGATGCAGAGGTTTTCCACCAGGTTCAGTGGTACGGTAGTAAGCATTTCCGGTGTAGGCGATTTTGCCCGTGCTGCAGTCGAAATAATTGATGTAGGTCGATGATTGATAGGGAACATCATCTGGCCCGTATTGGGGCACTGACCAGGAAGTTCTGAGGAAGGCGCGCAGGTAATCATCTTCACGAACAATACTGCCCATATCGACATACCAACTCACGGTTTTATCTTTTTCTTCTGTTTCTGAAATCAGCTTCCACTCTGTGGCATGGGCAGAGTGGGTCAGCAGTATCATCAACAGACTTGCCAGCATTGTTTTCATGTGCACCTCGGGCAGCAATTACTAACTCAGATCGTACCGGAAATGGAAGATTGCTGCCTGCGGACCCGAGGATGAACCTTATTCAGGGTCTTGGTAGCCCAGCCTGTGAGAGATAGCTTTTGCACAGGCATTTACTTGTTTTGCAATGTTGCCACTCCAATTAGCATCGAAACTTCCTGCCGGACCTATAGCCGTGATGCCCAGCCTGATGGTGCCTGTGTGCTCAAAAACAGGCGCACAGATCGCATTGATACCGGGTATGGGTTCGCCCTGAACACGCGCCATGCCGCGCTTACGCACATCGATTAACAGGCTCTCGAGAGCTGGGGCTTTCAAACCTTGGGCTCCAAATGCGGCTGCGATGCCATTGCGCTTTTCTTGTGCGAGCATACGATCGACTTGCCGCGGAGGTAAAAAAGCAGCGAACACGCGGCCAGTGGCTGTCGATTGTATGGACATGACCGTACCAGTACGCATGTTGACGTGAATTGGGTAACTGGATTCGGCGATATAAATGATGGTGGGTCCTTGATTACCCAGCACGGATAAGCCGATTGTTTGGTCGATGTCATCTGCCAGCTGGGTGATCATGGGTATGGCGATGCGCACCGGGTCAAGCAACTGAAGGCTGATTAAACCCAGCTGCAGTGCGAATGGCCCCAGCTCATAACGACCCGTCAGGAGATTTTGCTCAACCAGCCCAAAGCTGCCGAAGCTCACTAAATAAGGGTGAGCTTTGGCAGAGGGCATGCCCGCTTTTTTAGCCAGATCACCCAAACTCATGGGGCTGCCTTCCTCGACCAGGGTCGTTAGCAAGCGACCGCCAATTTCTATGGACTGTATGCCGCGTCGGCTCTTTGCTGAGGATTTTTTAGGCAGATCAGACATGTTGATTAGTTAGTAACGGCTTATTCAACCCATGGGAATAATTCGTCTATAACAAACGAATTGACCTAAAACGAATTCTATCTTACCCTCGCCTGGACTCGCTGACTAGCGCAAATTGATGCTGAGCGCGGCCACCACATCACATAGGTCGTGTTTTTTGTACATACAAAATTTTATTAGTGACCTTGTTACGGAGACGTTCATGAGTGCCAAGCCATTTGCATCGCAAGCCGATGTGCAAGAAAAGAAAACCAGCTTTATCAAATTGTCTGAAAACGCCTATGCCTATACGGCAGAAGGTGATCCAAATTCGGGTGTAATTATTGGCGATGATTCTGTCATGGTGATCGACACCACAGCCACACCTATCATGGCGCAGTCGCTGATTGCGCATATACGTGAGATCACTGATCTACCCATCAAATATGTGACCTTGACGCATTACCATGCCGTGCGAGTGCTGGGGGCTTCTGCTTATTTTAAAGAGGGTGCGCAGCAAATCATTGCATCACGCGGCACGTATGAATTGATAGTCGAGCGCGGTGAGCAAGACATGAAATCGGAAATCGAACGATTTCCACGACTGTTTGCCGGGGTAGAGTCGGTTCCAGGATTGACGTGGCCAACCTTGGTATTTGAGCGTGAAATGACTCTGTTTATGGGCAAGCTCGAAGTCAAAATCATGCATGTAGGTATGGGGCATACCAAGGGCGACACCATCGTTTGGATACCATCACAAAAAGTATTGTTTTCGGGTGATCTGGTCGAGTACCAAGCTGCCGCCTACACGGGGGATGCGCAATTAGAAGAGTGGCCTCAGACACTAGACGCATTACGTGCCATGGATGCACAAAAATTAGTGCCAGGGCGTGGCCCGGCGCTACTTAACCCTGAGCAGGTGAATGAAGGTTTGGATTACACACGCGATTTTGTCACCACCTTGCTTAAAAGTGCAAAAGAAGCCGTAGCAGCGGGTCATGATTTGAAAGCAGCGATGGCTCATGTGCGCTCGTACATGGATGCAAAGTTCGGCCATGTATTTATTTATGAGCACTGTCTGCCATTTGATGTCACGCGCGCTGTAGATGAAGCCAAGGGCATTAAACATCCCAGAATTTGGACTGCTGAGCGTGACAAAGAAATGTGGCATGCGCTACAACACTGATTAGTCTGATGAAAACGCGTATGCAACCAGATTATCAACATCTGAAATTTCCTTATCAGCGGCCAGCGGATTTTGATCAGGAGCCACCAGCGCACTTGCCTGTCGTAATAGTAGGCGCTGGTCCGGTGGGGTTAGCCGCAGCGATCGATCTGGCACGGCATGGCGTGCGTGTTGTCGTACTTGATGATGGCGATAGTCTCTCCGTAGGATCGCGTGCATTGTGTTACGCAAAACGCACCTTAGAGATCTTAGATCGCCTTGGTTGCGGCGATGCAGTAGTAAATAAAGGTGTTTCCTGGAATATCGGTAAGGTTTTTTTTCGTAATGAACCTCTTTACAGTTTTAACTTACTACCTGAGCCTGATCATCATCGTCCAGCCTTTGTGAATCTTCAGCAGTATTACTTGGAAGGGTATCTGTACGAGACCGCGCAGCGATTGCCGTGTTTAGAAATCCGCTGGAAAAATCGCGTAAGCAATGTTAGTCAGAGTTCTGCATGTGCAGAAATTACGGTTACGACTCCCGACGGCGACTACCGCTTGACGGCAGATTATGTGATTGCTGCCGATGGCGCACGTAGTCCGGTGCGAGCTGCATTAGGGTTGGAGAGCAAGGGGCGTGTGTTTCGCGATCGGTTTTTGATCGCAGACGTCAAAATGAAAGCCGCGTTTCCAACAGAGCGTTGGTTTTGGTTCGATCCGCCGTTTCATCCTAACCAATCGGTATTGCTGCATCGCGAAGCGGATGATGTGTGGCGGATTGACTTTCAATTGGGTTGGGATGCAGATCCAGAAGAAGAAAAAAAACCAGAAAATGTGATCCCCCGTGTGCGTGCTTTGCTAGGGGAGCACGTTGATTTCGATCTGGAATGGGTGAGCGTTTATACGTTTGCGTGCATGCGCATGGAAAAATTTCGTCATGGGCGTGTGCTGTTTGCGGGTGATGCGGCGCATGGCGTGTCACCGTTTGGTGCGCGTGGTGCAAACAGTGGCATACAAGATGCTGATAACCTGTGTTGGAAGTTGGCGCTGGTGCTGCGTGGCGAAGCCTCAGACAAATTACTCGATACGTATGGGGAAGAGCGCGAACTAGCAGCGGACGAAAATATTTTAAATTCCACACGCTCAACAGATTTTATTACGCCCAAAAATCACGCTAGTCGTATTTTTCGTGATGCAGTGCTGTCACTCGCAAAAGAACATCCCTTCGCACGTCGATTGGTGAATAGTGGCAGATTATCGCTACCATCTACGTATGGTGCATCATCATTAAATACGCCTGATGCCGAACTTTTTGCAAGCTCTATGTGCCCGGGATCACCCGCCAGTGATGCGCCTATCTTGATTGCGGCAGGTAAGCGCGACTGGTTTGTTCAGCAACTAGGCGAACAATTTTGCGTAGTACTGTTTACGGATCAGTACCAAGCAATTCAAGATCTGCCCAACACCCGTGTGTGGCAAGTGCTTCCTCAGGCAGCACTGAGGAGTACGACTCATGAACGAGTGATTATTGATGTCGATGGTTTAATCGCACAGCGCTATGACGCCAAGCCCGGCACAACGTATTTATTTCGACCTGATCAGCACGTTGCTGCACGCTGGCGTCAATTTGATCAATTAGCTATTCAATCTGCGCTGAGCAGAGCATGTGTGTCGGAGCAGCCGGTATGAGTGAACTGATTACAGAAAATAACTTTGCTCAGCCTGATGATTTCTATGAAGCGTTAATCAGTATGCATAGCGATTTGACGCCAGAGCAAAGCGAAGCCTTGAATGCGCGCCTGGTGTTATTGATGGCCAACCATATAGGTGACCTGTCGATCATAAATCAGGCCATGACGTTGGCACGCTCGTCCATTGTTACTCATGAAACTACGGAGTAGACATAGCCATGTCTAAATTAATAAATTCTTATTTGTCGGGTTTTGGGAATGAATTTGCTACCGAGGCCCGTCCAGGAATATTGCCCGTAGGGCGAAATTCACCGCAAAAAGTAGCACGTGGTTTGTACACTGAGCAGCTTTCTGGAACGGCATTTACAGCGCCTCGCGCAGAAAACCGGCGTTCATGGCTCTATAGAATACGGCCTAGTGCCGTACATGGAAAATTTGTAGAAATAAATCATCCCACGCTGCGTGGTGGTTCGTTCCATGAGTTAGATCCTTCACCGAATCAATTACGCTGGAATCCATTTCCTGTTCCCACAACGGCGTGTGATTTTATCGATGGCTTGGCCACTATCGCTGGTAATGGCAGCTCTGATACACAATCGGGCATTGCTATTCATCTGTATCTGGCGAATCAATCGATGACCAATCGATTTTTTTATAATGCCGATGGTGAGTTATTAATCGTTCCTCAATTGGGTGAATTGAGCTTGCGTACGGAGTTTGGTGTAATTGATATTAAACCCGGCGAGATGGCAGTCATTCCGCGTGGAGTACGTTTTGCCGTTGATTTGCTCAGCGATACAGCGAGGGGTTATGTCTGTGAAAATTATGGATCGCTGTTGCGCCTTCCTGATTTGGGCCCCATAGGTGCTAATGGACTAGCCAATCCGCGCGATTTCTTAACCCCTGCAGCTGCTTTTGAAGACCAAGAAGGTCAATTTGAATTGATCGCTAAATTTTCAGGGAAATGTTGGACAGCACCTATAGACCATTCGCCTTTAGATGTCGTTGCATGGCATGGTAATTACGCGCCGTATAAATATGATCTGGCGCATTTTAATGTGATGAATTCTGTCAGCTTTGATCATGCTGATCCGTCGATTTTTACCGTACTGACGTCACCATCTGGATTAGCAGGCACAGCCAATCTTGATTTAGTTATTTTCCCACCGCGCTGGATAGTGGCGGAAAATACATTCCGGCCACCGTGGTTTCATCGCAATGTCATGAGCGAATACATGGGTTTGGTACATGGCCAGTACGATGCCAAGGCCGAAGGGTTTTTACCCGGCGGTGGTAGCCTGCATAACTGCATGTCAGCCCATGGGCCTGATGTCGCGACGTTTGAAAAAGCGAGTCATGCAGAATTGATACCGCAAAAAATCGATCAGACGTTAGCTTTTATGTTTGAAACGCGCTTGCCGCTACGGCCGACCAAGATGGCAATGGAATCACCTCACTTGCAGAGTAATTACATGGACTGCTGGCAGGGATTTAAAAACTATTTTACTAATTAATCTAAGTTATGCATCCTAATACACCGTCGTTGAAATCATTCATACCTGTTGATCCATCATCCGATTTTCCTATACAAAATCTGCCCTTCGGTATTTTCAGTACATCACGCACACCAGATTTACGAGTGGGCGTGGCGATCGGTGATTGGGTGCTTGATTTGGCTCAATTAGAAAAAATAGGTTTACTTATGCCGAGTAGTCGTTCGGTATTTGATAAAACCAGCTTGAATGATTTCATCTCGTTGGGTCAGGCAGTTTGGCGTTCTACGCGTGCTCAGATTAGTTTGCTACTTCGTAGTGATCATGCGCGTTTGCGTGATGATGCGCAGTTGCGCGCAAGTGCATTAATTCCTATGCATGAAGCTATCATGCATCTTCCGATTACCGTAGCGGGATATACCGATTTTTATTCATCCAAAGAGCACGCGACCAATGTGGGCAGTATGTTTCGTGATCCCGCGAATGCCTTGCTGCCGAACTGGCTGCATCTCCCGGTGGGCTACAACGGGCGTGCGAGTTCCGTGATTGTCAGTGGTGTCGATGTGCATCGACCTAGGGGACAAATTAAACCACCCACCTCGGAGCAACCAATTTTTGCAGCGTGTGCCAAGCTTGACTTTGAATTAGAAACGGCATTCATAGTGGGCGCTAATACAGCGCTGGGTGAGCCCGTCTCGGTGAATGATGCAGAGGACATGATTTTTGGCATGGTGTTATTAAATGACTGGAGTGCGCGCGACATACAGCAGTGGGAATATGTTCCGCTCGGACCGTTTAATGCAAAAACGTTTGCAACCTCGATTTCACCATGGGTAGTCATGATGGAGGCGCTGGAGCCATTTCGCGTGGCTGGTCCAGAACAACAGCCGCAACCCTTGCCGTATCTTCGTCAGGTTGGTAATCATAGTTTTGATATCGCACTATCTGTCGATATTGAGCCCGCTAACTCTAAAGAGCCCACCACGCTTTGTAATACCAACTATCGCGCTATGTATTGGAGCATGGCGCAGCAGCTGGCACATCACACGGTTTCTGGCTGTAATGTGCGAGTCGGTGATCTCATGGCGTCAGGCACCATTAGCGGTACACAAACTGATTCATTTGGTAGTTTGCTGGAGTTAAGTTGGAATGGGCAACGACCCGTGACACTGAGTGATGGACACACACAGCGTAGTTTTCTTCATGATGGGGATGTACTTACTCTATGTGGCGCATGTCATGGAGAACATTATCGTTGTGGATTTGGATCGGTGAGTGGGCGGATAGTGCCCGCACTAGACACCAACTGAGAGAATTTCTCAGCCGGTCGTTGAGCAGTTATCATGGTTGGCTTTTAAACGCTAACTCAGCAGACTCACTCAGTGGCAAAGTCAGTGACGTGCAGCCTTCAAGACAAGACGGGTACAACCCGCACGCTAGGGAGAAAACATGCAGGAACCAGGCTTACTTGATACGGAAGCAGCGTTTAGTCGCGGTCCGTTAGGAGAAAAACTCTACGTGATAACGCGCATCTTTGCGTTTGGCGGTGGACTAGGTTTCATTGCCTTAGTCGTCATGTCATTGATTTCTATCGTTGGTCGCAAACTGGTTTCTATGCCCATACCTGGAGATATCGAGGTCATGCAAATGGGCACCGCTGTGGCATCGGCGGCCATGCTTGCCTATTGTGAGATGGAGCGACACCACCTGCGCGTCGATTTTTTCACCGCTTCTGTATCGCCTAGAACGCGTGAACTACTCGATACGCTTTCTCATTTATTGCTGGGTTTGGTGGCCGCTTTGATTGCGTGGCGTACGGCCGTTTCTGCAATGTCTATTAAAGAAGCTGGCGAGACTTCAATGATACTTGCCTGGCCAGTATGGATAGTCGTGGCAGCGATTGTTCCTAGCTTTGCTTTACTTGCACTCGCTGGTTTTTATAACGCGGCTATGCACTGGAAATCAGCTGCATCAGGAGTATCCACATGAGCGGCATGACGATAGGCATGATCATGTTTGCCGTATTGATGGTACTTTTGGCACTGCGTGTACACATAGGTATAGGTATGTTCTTGGTGGGTGCAGCCGGTTTTGTGGTCATGAATGATTACGCATGGCTGCCCTTGCTAAATGCACTTAAAAATCTCGCCTACTCACGGTTTTCAAATTACGACTTGGCCGTGATCCCCCTGTTTATGCTCATGGGGCAGTTTGCAACCAATGGCGGATTATCGCGAGCGTTGTTCACCTGTGTGAATAATTTCGTTGGCCATTTTCGTGGCGGTGTTGCGATGGCGGCGGTAGGTGCATGTGCTGCTTTTGGTGCTATTTGCGGATCGTCTCTGGCAACCGCTGCGACGATGGGACAAGTCGCTTTACCTGAGCTGCGTCGATATAACTATGCCGGGTCATTGGCTACCGGAGCGTTAGCTGCAGGCGGCACCTTAGGCATCATGATTCCGCCCTCTGTGCCCTTAGTGATTTATGCGGTGTTGACGCAAGAGTCTATAGGTAAGCTGTTTATGGCAGCGATTATCCCCGGCCTGCTGGCGATGCTTGGTTATATGCTAGTTATTCGCTTGGTAGTGACTTTCAAGCCCGAGGCGGGCCCTGCAGGTGAGCGTGTTCCCACTGCCACTGCGCTGCGCTCTCTGTTGGGTGTCATACCGATCATTCTGGTTTTTGTCGTGGTAATTGTGGGTATTTACGGTGGCTGGGCCAATCCAACTGAAGCGGCATCGATTGGTGTTTTCGCTTGCGGGTTATTAGCTATCGCAGGTGGCATGCGATTTGAAGGTATTTTAAAAAGTATCACGGGTACGGCTCAGGCAACTGCGATGATTTTTCTTGTGCTGCTGGGTGCAGACATGCTCAATGCGGGGTTGGCTATTACGCAAATGCCGACGGAACTCGCCGGGTGGGTGCAGGGCAGTGGTTTGCCACCGCTGTCTGTGATTTTTGCAATTCTGCTGATTTATATTTTTCTTGGCTGTGTGATGGATTC
>CAYUDI010000077.1:0-1976 GCA_964443585.1 uncultured Bifidobacterium sp. | reverse complement strand
TATTGCTAACCATTCCGATTTTTTATCCGATTGTGATGGGCCTTGATTTTTGGGGTATGACCGTAGCTGATAAATCTGTCTGGTTTGGTATTTTGGCATTGATGGTGGTGGAAATAGGTCTAGTGCATCCACCTGTAGGCATGAATATTTATATCATCAACAGGTTAGCTAAGGATGTGCCTGTGATGGAAACCTTTAAAGGCGTTATTCCTTTTCTGGTGTCTGATTTGATTCGTACAGTTGCTCTGGTTTTTTTCCCGGTCATCTCGCTCTACCTGGTACATACACTAGGCTCATAATTTTCTCTTCCGGGTACAGACATGACATTACCTACACGCACACTGCTCGTATTGCTGGCATTGTTGGGTTTAGCAGGAACTACTTTGGCTCAGGTAGTGACGCTCAAGGTTCATCATTTTTTGCCGCCCGCATCGACAACACATAAAAATTTTATTGTTCCGTGGTGTGAAAAAATCGCCAAAGAATCGGGAGGTCGACTGAAGTGCCAAATTTATCCTGCGATGCAGATGGGTGGCTCGCCACAGCAACTGTATGATCAGGTCAAAGACGGCGTGGCAGATATCGTCTGGACAGTACCGAGTTATCAGGCAGGGCGCTTTCCGGTAATAGAGGCGTTTGAATTACCTTTCATGGTTCAAGACTCTGAGCGTGCCAGTCGTGGGCTGTGGCATTACGCTACCCGCAACGCCACAGCTGAATTCAAAGGTGTTAGGCCGATTTTGTTTCATGTACATGATGGTTCTCTCATGCACACAACAAAAAAACAAATTAAAACCTTAGAAGATTTCAAGGGCTTGAAACTCAGAGCGCCGACTCGTCAGGGATCCAAAATGCTGGCGGCGCTGGGGGCAACACCCGTGCCCATGCCCCTGCCACAGGCTGCCGAAGCGCTATCAAAAGGGGTAATTGATGGTGTAATGATTCCCTGGGAGGTCGTACCGGCTGTGAAATTTGATGAGGTAACCAAATTTCATACCGAAGCCGCGCCAGGCGAGCCTCAAATGTCCAATACGGTATTTTTATTCGGTATGAATCCGGCGAAATACGACGCACTACCACCAGAGCTAAAAAAAATTATTGATAGTAATAGTGGCCCTGACCCATCGGCCTGGGTAGGAAAAGTATTTGCGGATGATGCGCTGCCCGGAAAAAAATCGGCTGAAGCACGTAAAAACACGATGTATGTTTTGCCTGCGGCTGAACTAAAACGCTGGGAGGCTGCAACGTTAATCGTCACGGAAGAATGGATAAAAGATATGTCAGCTAAAGGTTTTGATGGCAAACGATTATTTGATGAAGCCAAGGCTGGCAGTAAGTAAGCAATATTTTTTTATAAACGATTTTTTTCATGTCGTCTTTTGACTGAAAGTAAATTCTCGCTCACTGTTTTCTTCATGTGTATCAGTTACTCCGTAAGCGAATCAAGGAGTTAGCCTCTTTTTGTGACGCAGTTCACGTCTTTTTTTATTCGGCCAGTATCGAATCCGGTATTCGCTACAAGCAGTAAAAAATTATCTTTTAGAAAATATTGAGTCGCCCTTTCGGGATGTAAAGCCTGTCAATAGTGTATTTTTCGCTAAAAATCATAACCAATTGATTTCATTAGATTTATATAAAAAATGGCTATTAATAAGTTGTTTTAAAGATACGTTTATTTCGCAAAAATGCATCATTAACGGTTTATTTTCAATCAAGCACTTGAAAATGTTGCACCGATGACATATAAATTAACATTCGAGTAATTGCTCTCGGGCAAGTCGGCTCTTTTTAGGCCGTTTGTCACTTAATAAAATCCCAAGGGGAGATACACCATGGACAAACATCCTTTGGTTTCGCAGGATGGCTACGATCCGAATCGTTTGCTGGATGCGTTAATCCAGAAATTGAATCTGAAAAATGATGCTGCGTTGTCGCGCGCGTTGGAAGTGCGTCCGCCAGTGATTAGTAAAATTCGT
>CAYUDI010000076.1:10914-11836 GCA_964443585.1 uncultured Bifidobacterium sp. | reverse complement strand
TTCAGTAACCAAATAGATGCAATGACCCTGAGTGCACTAAATTCTCATCTAATTATTAAAATGAATGGAGGGGTTGGGAGTGAGTTTTTTCTCAATGCCACCAAATAAGTAAAGCCCTCGTTAGTGATAACGGGGGTTTCTTGTAGTTGGAGCAAATCATCAAGCATTTAAAATATCTGTTTTACCGCCCTAAAGTTGTACACACATTGCACATATGAATCTGCCACGATTCGGGTGAGATAACTGCTAACTCAGTATCTATTTACCTGCCTCTTAGCGACACGGCAGTCTCAGACATCACCATCTCAGCGCTACGATATTTTTCTGCCATAGCCCGTTCATGAGGCGTGCTGATTTGTGCCTGCATATAAGCACCCAGTCCTCGGGCGCGTGCAACGATATGTTTACCACTGGTAAGGCGAGCTGTCTGATACTGCTCAAGCGCGGTGCTCAAGTCATCATGAGCTGTCAACTCCCGCACCAAAGACTGCGCATCCTCAGCCGCTTTAGTGACACCCATGCCGACGTGGGGCCGTGCAACAAAAGCAGCATCACCCAATAACGCGACACGACCAAAAGCGAGTTGATCCGATTCCAGATCAAACACTGGCTGAAAAAATAAATGCTCGGTTTTTTCTATCATTTCAGCAAAGTGAGGTGCCAGTACTTGTCGCGCTGCGGCGCGGGCGTGCGCGAGATGGTGCGCTTGTATTAGTGGCGGTGGTATGCCCTCAGGCCACATTTTTCCAGTTGCATCCGTCACCATATCGCGTAAGGTCGTGGTCTCATCAGCAGGGCGATACCAAACAAAGTTATAGCGCCGCTTACCTGGCTCAACAGAGTTATGTTTACCGGCGACGGGGTAAGCAATCATTTGCTCGTGCTCGGGCAAGCCAAACGCAAAATATGGAAACATTTCTTT
>CAYUDI010000076.1:7900-10904 GCA_964443585.1 uncultured Bifidobacterium sp. | reverse complement strand
GCCTCTCCAGGCAATATAGCCAACGTATTTCGGGCTAGCGTTTGGTACCAATGTCTGTCGAACTTTTGAACGCAGGCCATCGGCGGCAATGAGCAAATCAGCACTGACGCTTTCGCCATCGGCAAAGTGGGCTATTACGCAGCTCGGATCTTGTTGAAACGTATTTAGTACTTTGCCACTGTGATAGCGCTCGGTGGGAAAGGCAGCGCTCAACAAGGAAAAAAGCCGGCCCCATGCAGTCAAAATTTGCGGGTAATGCAAACGGCCGATTTGGATGCCATTCCTATCTAGGGTTATGCGCTCTTCAACCTGTATGCCCAAAGAAGCATCGACGATCACGCCCGCTTCACGCAGGGCATCTAGCAACTCAGGATGCGTGACAATGCCAGCGCCGCGGCTTTCGAGTTCGGCTGCAACCTGCTCATAGATGTGTACATCCCATCCAGCACGAATCAATAAATTTGCTGCAAAGAGTCCACCTATGGAGCCGCCAATAATGATGGCTTTTTTAGATGGATTCATTGGACTGTTTGTTTGATTCTGTTGGCTTAATTTCGTCTGCAGGGTAGTTCAATTCAATCGTGATGCCCGAAGGATCTTCAATAAAAAGTTGGTGTAGGCCGAGGCCGGGCACAGTGCGCTCTTTGTATGGAACGTTGCCGTGGCGCAGACGGCGGTGCATGTCAAGTAAATCACTGGCGATAAAGGCAATATGATCAACCGCAGCACTGCCGTGTAACGAGCTTTCATCTTTGTCGCCTAGATAATCTTTGAGGCCATCTGGGTCATTTTTATCGATACCGATTAAATGCACGACCCCAAACTCGGCTTCGTCACCGCCTTGGTAAAGCCAGATGCCGGGAAAAGGAAACGCTGGGCGAAAGCCCACCTGAAATCCCAATATCTCGGTGTAAAACTTTGTTGATAATTCCAGTTCGGTGGTCCGCACCGAAAAATGCGCCAGTTTTTTCAGAGCCATATACGATCCTAATGATTAATTTGCTATTACTCGCATCCAAGCCAGTAATCAACTGTCCGAATTAATTACTGATAAACTCTGATTATTGTAAATAAGATATTACCCGTTTTTTTAATATCACCTGTTATCAGCCTGTTTCATTTCCCCGTTTAATGCCATTAAAGGATTATTTATGTCGACATTATTTTCGCCTTTGGATTTAAAAGGCCACGCGCTGCCTAATCGCATTGCCATGGCGCCATTAACCCGCTGCCGCGCTGGCGATGGCGATGTACCTCAGCCTATCTCCGCTGTGTATTACGCTCAGCGTGCTTCGGCCGGCTTAGTGATTAGTGAAGCAACTAATGTGACAGCAAAATCTTGTGCATTTGAAAAAGCACCTGGTATTTACAGCGAAGCGCAGGTAGCCGGTTGGAAGGTAGTAACTGACGCGGTGCATAAAGCTGGTGGGCGGATTTTCATGCAGCTATGGCATTGTGGTCGTGTTGGTTCAGAAGCTATTTTGAATGGCGAAGCACCCTTGTCGCCGTCGGGTATTAACGATGACTTGGGCTCCCTGCAAGTCTATGGTCTGATGGCTAACGGTCGCTATGCGCAAATCGCCGCAACGCCGTCTCGCGCGATGACGATCGCAGAAATTGAAGAGACCATCGCGGACTACGCTAAGGGCGCCGCCAATGCAATCAGAGCAGGCTGTGATGGCGTAGAGATTCATGCCGCAAATGGTTATTTGCCGCACCAGTTTTTATCCGCTACGCTTAATCAGCGAACTGACAAATACGGTGGCAGCTTGGAAGGACGCCTGCAGTTTTTAAAAGAAATAATCGAAGCGATTTTGGCAAAAGTAGACGCATCGAAAGTCGGTATTCGTATTTCGCCTTTTGCAGGCTACAACAATACCCGCGACCCCAATGCCAAAGAAACCTACACCGCGGTTGCCAAAATGGTCGAATCGTATGGCCTGGTTTATCTGCACGTAGCAGACACTAACGCGTGGGGTGGCATACCGGATATGCCCGAGATATTGAAAACGGTGCGCCCTCATTACACAGGCTGCTTGATGGGTAATGGTGGCATTGAGCCGGTCGATGCACAGAAAATGGTGGAAGAAGGTGCGTTAGATATGGTGGCATTCGGCCGGCCATTTCTCTCCAATCCAGACCTGCCGGCACGTATTAAAAATGGTGGTCCCTACAACGAAGCTCGTTACGTAGGCTGGTACGGCGGTAGCGAGGAAGGATATACCGACTACCCTATGCTGTAGAACTTGCCGCGAGTGGTTCAGCCCTGCCTACGATAAATTCATACTGTCGGATGGTATCGGCGGCAATACCCTAGTGCGGAGTATTTACCGCTAGTAGTGTATTGATGCCTGGGCTGAAAACTGGTAGCTCTACGGGTTAGGCTTCTCAGCCCAATTCAGTGCCGTTGAACCATTAAAAAAATAATGCGAAAAGGGTTTTGCCCACAAGCGTGACTTTAACGTGGAGAACGAAATGCTAAACAAAACTCAATCATTAAATAACCAAAGAAGGGTTCTGTGCTTAGGCTTAGGCTTACTGCCTGTTTGGAGTTTTGCTGCAACCCCAAAGCCAGTTATTCAAATGTGGAAAAGTCCAACGTGTGGATGCTGTCAAGATTGGGCGAATCATATCGAAGCTAATGGCTTTGTGATTAAGGCATATACAGATGGCAATGATGAGATTCGTAAAAAATTAGGTATGCCCATACAATTTGGCTCTTGTCATACAGCGTTGATTGATGGCTATGCGATTGAAGGCCATGTGCCCGCCAGAGAAATAAAACGACTCCTAGCCGAAAAACCTAAAGCTATTGGGTTGGCAGTTCCGGCTATGCCAGTAGGATCTCCAGGTATGGATGGTCCAGAATATAAAGGCAGAAAAGATCCCTATGACGTGCTCTTAATTGGATTAAATGGAAAACCATCGATCTATCAGTCATATGAATAAACACATTCATTTAATGAGCATGAGGTGAAATAAGCAGCCTCCTGGAATTAAAGGC
>CAYUDI010000076.1:0-7890 GCA_964443585.1 uncultured Bifidobacterium sp. | reverse complement strand
CTGATAATGGATGATTCGATCTCGTCCTGGGCCACCAAGCCAGTAAAGCCCTCGTTAGTGATAACGGGGGCTTTGTATTTATGCCGACCAGTTTATAGGGTTGAGTTATTGAATGAGCATTGACTTCGAGAGATTCCCGTCTGGTTACGGGACAGTCGCTCACTAAACAACTCAGCCGTCCTGTAGCTGGTGTTTGAGGACTTTAATGGCTCATAAAATTGATTGAAAGCAACAAAGTCAGTCGCTACTATTATCCGTCCGGCTAGGCTCTCAAAAAATGCCAGCACCGAGCGGACTTGCCGGTCTATTCGATACTATCCGTAAAAATCTAACCAAGGAGTCGATCATGCGTTTTTCCCATGCCTTGCTGTTGTCTGTCCTTTCCCTTATTAGTTACTCTGCATCTGCCGTTGATGCCGTTACGGCTTGTCCCAAGAACTTCAAGGTGCTTGCCGAAGACGATAAAGCTCGTATTCTGCACTTTACGCAAAAGAAGGGTGAAAGCTGCCCTATGCATTCACATCCGCATATCGCAGTCTATGCATCAAAAAACAATCCGCTGCCGCTGGAATACAAGATGGCTGATGGATCAACAAAAGCAGGCCCGAAACTTAAAGTCGGTGATGCCTTCCTTCGTGGACCAACAGAACATGAGCATCTTGCAGCCAAAGGTGATGTCGAAGCGATCATCGTTGAATTCAAAAAATGATTCTTGATTATTAAGGATCAGCAGTCTTGAGCCCGGTTCGATTTTGCGCTGGGCTGACTAAAAAATTTTGAATGCGCCAAGCTTAAAATACTTGACGTTATTTTGTGCTCATCAAACCCGTCCGTTAACACATTCGCCGCTGGAATTGACGGCATCACTTTGTGGTGGGTGATCCAGACTGACCGAATAAACGATCGGCATTGCGATATGCAATGCCCTCAGCAACGGGAGCAGGCAAGGTAGACAACCAATCACGAGCTTGTGAAGTCAGAGAGTTCACTTCCGTCCACCGGGATGGTACCCAAGTATCTGATCCGTAAACAAAGCGATCAGGGAAGCGTAATAGCATTTCACGCCATTCGGCAGATAATCCACCGCTAACCCCCGACCGATAAGAGAGTTCTCCATACAGTTGTGGATAGCGATTAAACAACTGAGACACCCGTTCAGCCGGTTCATCCATCCCTGTGTGTGCCCACAAAATTTTTGCGCTGGGATCAAGTGCAAAGAGTTTTTCTATCGCTAGTGCATCGGAATGCGCCATCAACCAAAGCCCGTGTTTTGCCGCAAGCTGGACCAGGTCACGCATCACTGGTGTATCAACTTCATTTCCATCAACATGAAACTCTCCGATTCCGCGATAGATACCACGGGCGAGCTCCTGCTTAAGGAAGGGAATGGTTTGAGGATCTTTGTACCAGCTGCGGCGTTCTTCGCCCCAAGTCGCGAGATCACGCGTCTTGCGGTAAGGACGCAAGAAAGGAACAAAGCGATGCGGATAAGCGGCATACAAAGCTAGCGTACCGTCATTCGGCGTACTTGATAGCAACGCCGTGCGTATACCTGACGACTCGAGTATCTGCATCGCGGCCGCTGGCGTATAGATCGAGGTCGCGCCTACGCTGAAATGTATGTGCGCATCAAACAGCGGCTGGGGATCGCGCGCGTCGACGTTTGTGGCAAACAGTAATAAAGCTGCACCGATTAGTTGAGTGACTTTACGCACGACGAAAAATATTGGCATAGCGATTTACCTAATAATCAACGCGGGCCATCGACCTGAAATAAACGGGTTATTCCGTTTTTTTGCCAGCCCCAGGATCATATCCTGCGAATGAGCAAGTCCGTCTATCGGGCTTTAGTCTTTCACTGCGATAATGCGGCTATAACAATCATTGAGATGTGACACGTTTCCCTAATGTTCTTAACTATTGAGCAGGCAATCTATTTGATGGTTCTAAAAAAAAGTTCTATATCACTGTAATCGTTGTTGTATTTAATAATAATTCATGCGTGATAGCTTTGTTTCCAAGAGCAGAAACGATAAAAGTACACCCATCTGAGCTTTAATTTAAAGATCTATTTATTTTATATATCAAGACGGGACATCTCCAGCTAGCCTTATTTCACCTCAAACCTCCTCAAAACACTAAAACCTCTTCAGATAATCGTTTATTTGCCTTGGACAGTATTTAGGTGGCTGTTATATTACGCTCCGAAACCGCTAAAGCTACGTATTTAAACATCCCCCCTATGATTACAGTTGTTATTGCGTCCTATCGATACGGACACCTCGCATCACATTGTATTGAGTCCTTATTGTCTCAAACTAGCAGTCCTGCAAAAATTTTATTCGTTGATGACGGCGGTTTAGACTGCGCTCATCTGCCAGCACTCTATCCGGATCTTGAATATATTCTAAGACCCATGAATCTGGGTACGGTCGATAATTTTCAAGACATGTTAGCCAGAGTCACTACAGAGTATGTACTTTTTATAGGCGCTGATAATTGGTTGCGATCCGATGCCATAGAACTGCTTTCGGACGCAAGCACCGATATCGTTACGTATGACATCGTCGTAACCGGAGAACTCAAAGAAGAAATCTTATCGCGAGTACCTGGTGAAACACGACCTTATCAGGGTGATTTGTATTGGGACAGGCAGGAACAGCATCATGGCTCCATGATGTACCGAACTGTTTTTGGTCAAAAAATTGGCTATAAAAAAAGATATAAAAATGGACGCCACCCGCAGGAAGATTGGAACCTATGGGATAAAATGCTTGAGCAAGGAGCTACGGTAGCTAGCTTACAAGAAGGGCTTTTGTTTTATAGAAGGCATCGCGAGAATTTTTTGAAATACGAAACCGAGTGATCACCGCTTTATGACTAGTTAGTTTCATGAAGGCTAAGTATTTAATGGGTACGAAACAATCAGTAAAAAAAATTCTATACAAGTTCGCATCTATAACTTCGTTGAAGTAAGTTGAACTTCACCTAACCATGACCCTCAACAAAGTCACGGAAACTCTGACAGCTCTTGTCTATCGATTGGCGTCTTATACAGTCAATAATTTCATTGACGATCCTGCGCTGCTCGCACTAATTTTTTGTTAATAGTTTTGTGGTCAACTCGATATTCTGCAGCGCACAGGTAGTTACAGCGTTAATAGCAGCCTTGTGGTCAATGTATGGTTCGGTGGTTTTGAATCTGGCCGACCAACTCTGAGCCACATTCCATATCAATTTTTGTGCAGTGGCCGAGCTGAATTGACTAAATTTTTATCCTGACCTAAGCGAATAATCAAGATGACCTGTTTTTACAAAGATAATTGCACCCTCTGATTGCGTGTACGAAGCATGTTTGCTGTATCGCGGACTACGTATCCAAGTGCCCGCTGGATAGGTTCCATGCTCATCGTGAAATACGCCATTTAAAACAAAAATTTCTTCTCCGCCCGGATGAACATGCGGGTTAAATAGAGTGTTGGGTGCCCAGCGAACCAGCGCTGTTCCTACGCCATCAAACTCATGAAGTGGCATGACGGATAAACCGGGAACCAATCCTGGATACCATGTAGCTACTGTAGTGTTTGTTCGAACAATCGATATATCGTCTGAATGAAACTGCCTCAACTTAACGAATAGAGTACATCCCTCGATGGAGTGCGGCGAGTGGCTACTGCCAGGTGGATTACGCAGATACGTACCCTTGGGATAATCACCGTGCTCATCAGAAAATACGCCTTCCAGAACGAGTATTTCTTCACCACCATCGTGCATGTGCTCAGTAAATTTTGAATTGGGCGCATAGCAAACTATTGACGTCGCTCTGGCCAATTCGTCACCAATACGATCCAGATATTTTCGTGTAACGCCCGGCATAGGGGATAGCTGCCAGGATAATTCCAGCGTGTTAATTACAGCTTTAATGGAAAAATCAGAATGAATATTCATTTTTTTATGACTGAAATTAGGTTCAATCGAGCTAAATTTTATGTTTTGTGTAACTTACCTCGTCATCACAGAACTCTCTCTATAATACATAGAACTTATTCTAATAAGGTAGGACATCATGATTGATCACCTAGACCACCTTGTACTAACGACAGCGAATGAAGCAGCGTGTATAGATTTTTATATCCGCATACTTGGCATGAGGCTTGAGACTTTTGCAGGTGACAAACAGGGATCAGAACGCAAGGCCTTCAAGTTCGGTAATCAAAAAATTAATTTGCATATACTGGGTAAAGAATTCGAACCCAAAGCAGATAGGCCAACATCTGGCTCACTCGATCTTTGTTTTATTGCTGATCGACCGTTAAATGACGTCATAGAAAAATTAAACAGTGAACAGTGGCCAATTATTGAAGGTCCGGTCCTGCGCACTGGCGCCACATCCACGATTAATTCCATCTACATACGCGATCCCGATTTTAATTTAATAGAGATTAGTGAAATTTTATCCAAGTAGGATCGCACTCAATAGCAGGTTTTTTGTGCTTTTCTGAATGACCAACACCATTTAATCAAACCCCTTATGTCTAGCTCAGTAGAAATTCTGCCTCGTCAACGCGCTATTCTCGACATACCTCTTAACCGTCACCTGGGGATAGTGTATGACGGTAGTACTGACGGAGTAGCCAAATCTCATTTTGAGGCAGTACCCGCATTGGCCGCATTTGATGGCCAACTGCATGGTGGTGTGCTTTCCGTGTTGTTTGAGGCAGCCGCTTTTTTAGCACTAGCTCCTTTGCTGCAGGAGTCTCAGCATGCGTTTACCCACGATTTGCACGTGTCACTGATGCGACCCGTGCCTATTGGAGCACGCTGTGATCTCACAGCGCGTGTTATGCGTTCTGGCCGAACTTTAGTTTTTCTGGATGTCAGTGCGCATGTGGATGAAAAATTAGTTGCATCAGCTCGTATTACCAAGTCTATCGTTAAAATCAATCATGCCTGAGTTGGCGTCAATGCATAGAACGTCGGCTTTGTATTAGTCCGATATTCATCTCTGACGTTAAATTTGACGCATAAAATTTTTCTATCATTTGTACTGAGGTTCTTGCGTTTCTGGCCAACGTGAGCAGATCTATACCATTCCCATATAGCAGCCTGAACATAATAGATGTGTGCCGCAAGCTATACAGGGATCGTTGTTGCCCAAGCGTGCACTGTTTCATATCTGCAGCATTTAATACTTTATTGAAATGCTGCGATATTAAGCGTCCTGCAATGGCTCTATCCTTAATTTCTGGTAAAAACAAATAATCATTGGGTCCTGCTAAATTTCGACTTGCCATGTTTTTTTTTAGTCGTTCATAAACTTTTACAGCAGGATGTAGCGTCACAATCTGATTTTTATGACGCTTGGTTTCAGGTAGCGTCAGACGTAGGTATTCATATTCCCGCCTTACGATTTCAACATGCTTATGCTTGATATGAAAAATATCACTGGGTCGCATAAAACCATTCACCATGAATCGTATGACCCAAATAATTTCTATTGGTATTCCATCTGTTTTTGTGTAGACCCCACCTGCAGTATTACGATGAGTTATTCCTGCGGATAATTCTTTAATCATTGATAGCTGCTTGGCAGCGATAACTAATTGTCGATACTCACCTACTGTAAAACCACCGCGCGGTACCGACGTTTTTTTAACTTTAGGAAAATAAGGAATGCGGTCAACCAGACCGTGTGCGTAGGCATAGTTGAAAATCTTTTTTAAATCCTGCAGATACTGAGCCACCGAAATTGAAGCCAATCCTTTAGCAATTAAGCGCTGATACAGCAAATGAATTTGCTCACCTGTGATTTCTGTAATGAGTCGCTCACCAAATGCGGGAAGAATCATGGAATTAAGACGATATTCAAAATTTCGTACTGACATTTTTGCCAGTTCGCCTGCGAAAACGCGCGACCGCTCCAACTCCACGACCTGAGCTGCGATTTTGATAAATGGCTGCGCTAGAGCGCCATTTACTTGTTCACTAGCGATTAAATAGGTATGTAAATTCATTTTTTCTGAAAACTTCTGACGCATCTTTTCAAGAAATTTTGACGTTTCAGGAAAAAACATACCAAAATTTGTTAGCTTATGGTTAATGTATAGTTACAGGTTTTGTTACTAATATTGGTAAATTATTAATATTGTTAATAATAAAAAAGCCACCCCGAAGAATGGCTTCTCATGTGATGCCGCTCTACTCACACGGGCACTAGACCAGTGAGAAATTAGAACGAGTGAGCGACGCCAATCATGCACATGCTTCACCGACCTACGTATTTACACTGGCGAGCTCTGAACAAATAACCGGCACTTCGGACCACGTTTTCAGGTGTAAATTCAATCACGAATGATCGGCATTGCGTGGTCTTATAACGGTAATGCCAGACATAACCTCTGTCTCTGGCTAGACCATTGGTGATTTTACTGACACCGATTGTCTCAATGACTTGCTCCCTTGTCATGCCCGAGCGTATGGTATCGAATCGATCTTCCGTCAAGACCTGATCCCACCTGAGTACTCGGTCATTCTCGTCAAGATAAACAAAATAGGTATCCCAGCCACTAGGACTACGAACGAAATGGAGTTTTTTGAAGTTCCCTGCTGTGGTTTCTCTCTCTGGCTGACCCATGGCCGCAACTAGGGTAACTCGGTCTTGGCCAATCAATTGATCATGCGGAGCGTAGCCGGCGCAGCTAGCGAGCATTAAAGAAAGTACAACAACAAGCTGGGTGATAGCGGTTCTCATACCTTACATTTCAAAAAACAAAGCCACCCCGAAGGGTGGCTAGGTTGCTAAGTTTTGCACTAGCTCAGGTATCACCCTTGGTCTTAATTAGAAAGAGTGAGCAAGACCTATCATGCTGACAGACTTAGCCGCTCCACCTGACTGGCTGGCAGTTAAAGTGGAAGATTCGCTAAAGTTTGAATATGTTGCGTAAGCGAACGTCTGTTTCGACATAGAGTACTTTAGGCCAATAGTGTTTTGTGAGCCAGGTGCCGCCGTAGCAAAGTCTCCGGCGTTCCAGCTACTTTTAGCGTAGGTGTAACCAACTGCCAAGGCACCGCTCAGTGGATAGTCAAAGCCGATCGCGTAGCCGCTACCATCATACGTGGTGCTGGAACCAGATCCATAAGCGCCGCGTAGGGTCACACCAGATATCTCGGTGTTGCCGCCAATGGTGTAAGCAGTGCCGCTAACGCCTGCAGCAGATTGTTGGCTCATGCCGGCAACCGCCAAATTAAGCCCACCAACCGCTGTAGTTGCGCTGTAAGCAGAGTACTTTCCAACTGCTGTGCCGGCAGATGTTTCACTACCAATCTTGGTTTGAGCGGTCACGCTGATACCGTTAAGGTTCACGTTAACTGTGGCCAAGTCAGGGTAGAAGAAAGCACCAGCCGTACCTGTCGTGTTGGTGGCCGATGTTGCAGAGCCGCCCAAGCCGCCCGTGATCCGAGCCAGAGCGGGAACGAATGCGCCGTTTCCTGTTACGCCCGCTAATCCAGTTAATGAGGTAGCAACAAACGTTGAGATTTGCCCGCCAAGAGTTACGGTAACCATTTCGTTGCCAAGACTAACATTGGATTGGCGGTTAAATATACCTTGATAAGCACTGCCACCAGCACCACCATTCACAATTTCACCGGTACCGAAGCTAACACCAGACTCAAGTGTGAAACCAGCTTTAAGCCCACCGCCCAAATCTTCAGAACCAGTAACACCCAAAATACTACCTGCGTTATTACCTGCACCCATTGCGTAGGTGCCTGTAGTGTCGTTCAACATACTAAAATCAGCCACGCCGTAGAGTTTCACACCATCTGCCATCGCGGCTGTCGAAGCCACGAATGCCAGGGCAGCCAATGCGATTTGAGTTTTTTTCATTA
>CAYUDI010000075.1:3085-11882 GCA_964443585.1 uncultured Bifidobacterium sp. | reverse complement strand
TGGGTGGATTTGCTACCGAAAGACGGGTTCGCATACTCAAGGCGTTGATGGCAGCGGGCGATGAAGGACTAAGTGTTTTGGAATTATCGCGGGCGACGGACACTACCGTCGCGGATATTGGCATGTCACTAGAATCGTTGGCATCTTTAGATATGATAAATATATCGATTATCAATAATGAGCGTGTATTGGTTTCGAACCGAGCAGTCCTCAATTCGATATTCGGTGAATTCTACAAACACTATGTAGTTGGTCGGGGAGATCTTTCTGCATCAAAAAATTAATACGGCATCAATCGCTTGCTTGACTGGCCAACAAATATTTCATATCAATGTATTTCAGTGCATTGATATGCGTACACTCCAAAATCACCGTGGGCGCAACGCCTGCATCAAAGGCTTCTTTCCAACGCAAAGCGCACAGGCACCAGCGATTGCCGGGCACGAGTCCAGGAAAACGAAATTCAGGTCGTGGAGTAGAGAGATCATTGCCGCGCTGTTTAGAAAACAGCAGAAACTCTTCCGTCATTTCTGCGCAGACAACATGGGATCCACTATCCGTTTCATCCGTATGACAGCAGCCATCCCTGAAGTAGCCTGTCATTGGATCCGTAGAGCAGGGTTTCAAGGGTGTTCCAATAACGTTGATAGTCATAGCGAGGTCTTTTTTTCGTGAGGGCTTTGGAGCGATTGTTGCATGGGTTACTGCTTGCCATAGTGATGACTGGTTGCAGTACGGTGCGTATTGGTTACGATCAGGCGGATCATCTGGGATATTGGTGGATAGATCGTTACCTGGATCTTAGTTCGGAAAAATCAGTCCAGTTTAAAGCGGATTTGAAAGCTTTGCACGCCTGGCACAGACATTCTCAGTTACCAGAGTATGCCAAGTTGTCCAGAGCACTTGCAACGCGTGTGGAGGGCGATATATCGTCTGCTGAGATATGCGAAGACATACTAGGCTTCCGAGAAAAAATAGAAATCTTAGCGCGCCAGACCTTGCCTATTTGGGCTAGGCTGTCGCAGCAGCTCGGGCCGGAAGAAATACGCTATCTGAAAAAAAAATTTGCTAAGGAAGATAAAGAATGGCGATCAAAATGGTTGGATACATCGACCGAAAAAATTCAACGGTTGCGCTCTGAAGAATGGATAGACAGAGCAGAATCTTTTTATGGGCGTTTAAACGAAGAACAGAGACGATTTATTCAACAGGCGGTCAGTCGATCATCGTGGGATGCGCGCATCACTTGGGAGCGGCGCCAGCAACGTCAGCAGCGAATTATCGCCACGCTGGAAAAAATTTTGCAACAGCGGTTGAGTCCACCAGAGGCCGAATCAGAGTTAAAACTAATTATCGACCAGTTACTTACGCCAGACGACCAGAAGCAGGCCGACATGCAGCGCAGAGTAATCGATGAGGCCTGCGTCAATCTATCAGGCTTGCATCAATTAACTCGTCCAGACCAACGTTTTTTGGCAAGCGAAAAATTCATTAGTTACACGGACGATTTTCGCTACCTTGCGCGTAATCGTTAAACTAACGGACATATCCACCAGACCAGATTTTCTGGCCTGGTGAAGTCAGTTGTACGATCAGGTTTTGTAGCTAAAGCCATGATGCTTCAGCGGTAGCGAACGTATACGTTTTCCGGTGGCGCTAAACAACGCATTCATCATCGCAGGTATGACACCGCCGATCGGTGGCTCACCTACGCCACCCCAGAAGCCGCCACTGGGTACCAATATACTCAACACCTCTGGCGCATGACTAATGCGTGCCAAAGGATAGTCGCCAAAATTACTTTGTTTGACGGCGCCTTTTTCTATGGTGATATCTTCAAACATCAAGGCGGATAGTCCCCAGATCACACCACCTTCTATCTGCGCCTTTACGGCATCGGGATGAACCACATGGCCGCAGTCAATTGCGACAGCTACACGCTTGATGTGAATTACATTACCCTTGCTAACAGAGAGTTCAACGGCCGCAGCAGTAAAGCTGCCATACGAATCAACGACGGCGATGCCACGATGTATACCTTTGCGAGCCGGTTTATCCCATCCGATAGCCTTAGCAGCTGCGTCTAACACGGCCTGATCTTTTTTTCCTTCAAGCAGAGGACGGCGAAATTGATACGGATCTTTACCCGCTGCATGCGCTAATTCATCGATAAAACATTCACGATAAAAAGGGTTGTTAGTGTGCGCCACAGCGCGCCAGAAACCTGGGGGTACGTGAAAGTCTTTTAATACATACTCATTGGTAAAGTTAGGTACAGCATAGGGGTTATCACGAAACACACGCGTGTTGATTTGATCTATGCCGTCTTTAACAAATTGCGGAAACACGGTCGCTGCAATCGATTGATCCGATTGTCTGACTTCCCAACCCAACCAATTTCCGTCTTTGTCCAATCCTCCGCGCAGTTTGACTAACGATACCGGACGATAGCGGCCCTGACGTATATCTTCTTCGCGCGACCATTGCAGTTTGATGGGTGTGCCCGGCACTGCCATGGCAATCTTAACTGCTTGCTTGGTGTAATCCTGATGCGGTCCGCGACGTCCAAATGCGCCACCGGCATGCATTTTATGAATTTGAACTTTATCTAACGGTAGCCCCGATACTTCAGCGGCAGCGGCTATGGATGATTCACCATTTTGTGTTCCTACCCACACTTCAAGATAATCAGGATTAAACAGCGCTGTGGCTGTTTGCGGTTCCATCGTGGCGTGATTCACAAAACCGGTGTGGTATTCAGCTTCGAGTACTTTGTGTGCTTGGGCCAGAGCGGTGGTTGAATCACCGTCTTTGCGAGCTACAGGTGCATTGGAAAGCGCGATACCTTCGCGAAGTTTTTCCATAATGCTGGCACTGGAGACGTCGCCCTTGCTGCCGTTTTCCCACTCAATACGTACTGTTTTAACTGCTTGATTAGCCTGCCACCAGTTAGTGGCCACCACGGCAACCCACTCCTCCGTAGCGACGATATGTTTAACGCCCGGCATAGACTTGGCCTTGGCATCATCGACGCGCTTTACAAAGCCACCAAACACAGGGCTTTGTATTATGGAAGCGTGCAGCATTCCAGGCAGACGAACATCAGCGGCATATTTTTGCGAGCCATTCACTTTAGCCGGAATATCAAAACGAGCCGGTGAAGTGCCTGCTATCTTCCAGTCCTTGGGATTTTTTAGTGGCGGATTTTCAGGCACAGGTTGCGTGCTGGCTAGCTGAGCAAGTTCTCCATAGCTGGCGCGTTTTCCGGAGGAATGTGTCACCACACTGTTTAGCGCGCGGCACTCAGAAGCTGGAACATTCCAACTCTGAGCGGCGGCTGCAATTAACATTTCACGCGCAGCCGCGCCCCCTTTACGAACGTATTCATTCGAATCACGTATGCCGCGGCTACCTCCGGTCGACATATCTTTAAAAATACGATTCCGGCGCATATGCATGTTCACATCAGCGTACTCAGGGCGCACTTTGCTCCAGTCGCACTCGAGCTCTTCAGCGACGAGTTGCGCTAACCCAGTAAAGGTACCCTGTCCTAATTCAGATCGCGCTATGCGGATAACTACCGTATCGTCTGCATGTATGACTACCCAGTGCGTAACTTCAGGACCATGGCCATCCGCGGCTGCAAAAGCTGAGCCCTGAACGCCTAGAACAAATGCGCCGGTCAGTGCAGCCGATTGCTTAAGAAAGGTGCGGCGGTTGGGCTGATCTGGCGTTCGTGTCATGCGACTCTCCTGAAATAAAAATGTTTACTGGAGGTAATTTTACTCTGGTCTGTAGCGTGGACCTTGCGCGATTCGATCAAAAAAAAGCCCTGACTAGCAGGGCGTGAAACCATACAGAGAGAGAAAAATCAGAATTCGTATTCCAGCTGCGTACGGAAGGTATTGCCACGCCCCCCTTGGCCACCAATCGCATTTTTACACATCAGGATAGCGGCGTTGTACTTAAAGGCCTTGCGCCCACCCAGGGGAAATTTACCGAATATGGCTGGACCAAAGCGATGCCCCTGATCCCGCCTGCCATACCAATCGTCCCAATAGCCGAGGTCGCCAAAGCCCTGGAATCCAAACTCAAACTCGCGGCGGTAACGGTATCTGCCCTGTACCTGGTAATAAGACGAGGCACGGCTAGACTCATCCGCATAGTAGCTACGCTTAATCAGAAAATTGGCATTCCACGTGGTTTTGCCTATGTCGGTTTGTAGCAGCGGACCCCACTTAACTTCATAGCCTTCGGCTCTGTTTTGAGGGCGTTCAAATTCAAGCAGGAAGCCAAGGTCCACCGGGTACTTACCAGTTTCAGTCAGTTGGAAGCGGTTTTCCCATTCAGTCGCATCGAAAGTGGTTGGGCCGCCAGCGCCCCGCGCATATTTAAAATAGACCTCGCTGAACCAGTAATCCGTTGGACTGTAGCCTAGTCCGATACTGGCAGCAGACGCGTCATTGGATTGACCTGTGGAATCGCGCGAACCGAATTTAAAATCGATTTCGCGTTCGCCTTGAGTGACGGTGACTGGGTAGATGTATTCATTGGGTCCAGCAAAAACCGGCGCGCAGTACCCCAGTAAGGCCAGTGCACTGACCAGAACAATGTTTTTCATGGTGATTAGGCTTGAGTGGGTTTGAGAACCTGAACTGTTTGATTACGCTTGATCAATGCTGAGCATCCCACAATGGTTGCTAGCGTGCCGGCGTAGAACAGAATTTGCATGCCACTAGGCGCAGACTCATAACCCACAAGTACGTGCAAGATGGAACCCAGCAACGATTTGCTTGAAAGCAAAGAAGTTGTATCCCATAGCGGCGTGGCCAGAGCAGGAAGTACATCTGCCTGAATCAAGAATTTCGCCATTTGTCCAGCTAAGCCAGCAGCCAACAATACCAACATGGCGCCTGTCACTGAAAAGAACCAGCGAAGAGGAATTCTCATCAGGCCCAGGTACATGATCATACCGACCACTGCACCGCCAGCCAGGCCCAACGCTCCTCCAGCGACTATGTCAGTCAGGCTGCTGTTGCCGCCGGTGGCCATGCCATGCAAGAACAACACACTTTCAGCGCCCTCGCGCAGTACCGTGATGGCAACAAGAATGGCGATTGCAGATAGTTCTCGCTGGCCGTCTTTTACTGCCGTGCCAAGCTGACGCGCATCGCGAGCCAATTCAGCACCGTGAGAAGACATCCAGATATGGTGCCAGGCGAGCATCAGCACAGCCACGCCCAATACTCCTGCATTGAAGAGCTCTTGGCCGCTGCCATCGGCTAATTGTGCAATCGTTTCTGTGAGGGCCGCGATGACGCCGGAGCCGATCAGTCCAGCCAGCACACCGATACACAACCATAATCCGCGGCGATCAACACCCCGGGTGGCTGCTGCAATGATGCCGAGTACCAATGCGGCCTCGAGTGTTTCACGGAAAATAATGATGGCAGGACCGAACATTTAGACTTACTCCACTATGACAAGGCCGCGGGCGGTGGCTTGATTAAATTCACCGAAGAAAGGATATTTACCTGCTTTGAGTGGGCCAATAAAAATGGTTGCCTTGGATTTGGGGGCAATGATTTTTTCGCGATTTAACTCGTGGCTCTCAAATTCCTCAGGGGTAGCATCTTGATTTTCAACGATAAGTTTGACCTTTTGCCCGGCAGGAACACGGATTTCTGAAGGAACGAAATGGTGATCTTTAATGATCAGGGTGTATTCCTTGTCGGCTGCAAAGCCACACAAAGGAACAAACAGCAAGCCAGCAAAAAAAGCACGTAGTTTCATGATGAGAGTTCTCCATTCAATGAGATTTTTACGAATGATAATAATTCGCATTTACGTTGTCAACTAATTTTCCAATAGCCAGCAAATCTGGCGGATTTGACACGAAAATTACTATAACCTTATGAATTTATTAGACTATTTCCTAGTCGAGCGTGGAACGAGGGCTAATCCAGGCCGTGTATATTTTTGCAACTAAGAATTATTTTCTGATGGTGCGGGCAATTCGTCTGGGAAAATCACCGCTGGCCTGCTGTTACACTTGATTGATAGTTTTTGGGGGTTATCAATGAATCTGAACTCAATTGGCCTAGTCGTTATGTCTGCCTTGGTGGGTGTTGCACTCAGCTGGCTAGTGGCCAAGGCGCGTTACGGTCAAGAACTAGCCACGCGCGTCGAGCGATTACGCTTGCTCGAACTGAGTCAGGAGAGCTTGCGACAAGAGCTGGCTCAGTCACAACGAACCCACCAGCAGTTAAACGAGCAGCTCGCTGCCTTGGGTCGTGAGCTGGCCACAGCCACCACGCGGCTGGAAGAAGAGCGTCGGCAAACCGAAGAAAAATTACTACTACTACGCGAAATGAGTGACACCAGCCGTAAAGCACTCACGGATGAATTCCAAAATCTCGCCAACAACATACTTGAAGACAAAACCAAACGCTTTACTGAACAAAACCTTGAGGGGCTAGGCCAGCTACTCACACCGTTTCGTGAACGACTTACTGAATTTAAAACGCGCGTCGAAGAAATGCATTACCAGGATGCCCAACAGCAGGCATCGTTAAAAACCGAACTGTCGCAGCTAAAAGAACTCAATCGTCAAATGACAGAAGAAGCTCACAGCCTTGCGACCGCGCTGAAGGGGCAGTCCAAAATGCAGGGAAATTGGGGAGAGCTGGTACTCGAAAATGTATTAGCTCGTTCAGGTCTGCAAATCGATCGTGATTTTCGTCGTGAAGTAAGCTTCAACACCGATTCTGGCAAACAGCGGCCCGATGTCATCGTCTATCTTCCGCAGCAAAAACATTTAATTATTGATGCCAAAGTTTCGTTGAATGCTTACACGCGTTATGTGAATGCCGATGACGAATCAGATCGTAAGCTGGCACTGCGTGAGCATGTGCAAGCTATTGCTGATCGAATTTCAGAATTGGCGGATCGTCGCTATTTTGATCTGGGCGAATTGAACTCACCCGATATGGTGTTTATGTTTATTCCGATTGAGTCAGCATTTGTCGAAGCTATGCGCGCTGATGAACAATTATTTCAAAAAGCTTTAGAACGCAATGTACTGGTTGCTACACCTACGACGCTACTAACCAGCTTAAATATCGTGCGCCAGCTTTGGCGTTTTGAACATCAAAATGCACACAGTGCGGAGCTAGCCGACAGTGCATCGCAGTTGTATCAAAAACTACTCGGCTTTATTGGTTCCATGGATGATTTGGGCCGTAAGTTAGATTCAGCAAAAGCTAGTTTTACGACGGCGTATTCTCAGCTCTACAGTGGTCGCGGTAACCTGATAAAACGGGCGAAAGATTTCGAGCGTTTAGGTGTGGCTGTTCAAAAAGAATTACCTCAAGAGCTAGTCGATAAAGCAGAGTTGGAATTAGACTATCTCCCTACCATGGATGAAATCAGCAGCGACGATAACGATAAAGCTGCCTGACTGTTTCTGTATTAGCTTAATGAAGTACATCAGAGCCTTATCTGGGCTTGACGCATGCGGGTATGTTCAGATAACCGCGAAAGCGCACACGACCACCGCGTAACGCGGTGCCAGTTAATGCGTAGTTTGGAAAGCGCGTCACAAAGCGCCCAATGGCAATGTGTCCTTCAAGACGTGCCAGACTCATGCCCACACATGCATGCGTGCCGCTGGCGAATGCCAGATGTCGATTCGGTGTGCGAGCGATATCAAAAATTTCTGGATCAGCAAAATGAGTCGGATCACGATTAGCTGCACCGATACATAAGGTAATTCGGGTTTGAGCTGGCATGCTAATGCCACCGATATCAACAGTCTCGGTCGTGATGCGATTGCCTAGTTGATTAGAGCTTTCAAAGCGTAGTATCTCTTCTATCGTGGATTTGATCAACTCGGGTTGATGACGTAAGCGTTGGCGTTGATCAGGGTAGTTTGAAAGACAAACTAGACCATTACCAATTAAGTTGGTTGTTGTTTCGTGGCCTGCGTTCAGTAAAAAAATACAATTGTGAATCAGCTCGCTGGCGCTGAGTTTTTCTCCATCAGCCTCGCCCAGTATTAGTCGGGTTAGTACATCGATTTCTGGGTTGCCAGGTTGTGCGCGGCGGCGAGCAATTAAATCAGTAAGATAGGCAATAAATTCGGTCACTGCACGATTACCGCGTTCAGCCACGTCAGCACTCAACACAGGTTCAAGCGCGCCTAATATGGCCAGCGACCATTCGCGTAGAGGCTCGCGCTCATCAGTGGGTATATCAAGCAAATTACCAATTACTTCTATCGGTATGGCCGACGCAAAATCGTCAATCAGATCAACATCATGCTTGTCTTCCATGCGATCTAAAAGGGTATCGACCAAGCGTATCAATCCCTGTTCCATGCCTGCAATGGCGCGCGGCGTGAGCGCACCAGAAATTAATTTGCGTACACGCGTATGCAAAGGCGGATCAGAAAACACCAGACTCGTGGTGTGGTGCTCAAATAAGGGGGAGTCGCCGAACTTGGGTTTGAATTCTAGTTTTTTATCGGAGCTAAAACTTTTGGGATTTTTATAAATAGCGACCAAATCGTCATAGCGAGTCAGAAAATAGCTTCCATCAGCTAGTTGTTTAACTGGCGCATGCTCGCGTAATGCACGATAAATGGGGAAGGGGTCTTCGTGAAATCCCTCGGGTAGCTGAGACAGCTCGAAGGAGTGGGCAATATGTTTAGCGGCTGTCATGCTCATGGAATAGGTCAGTTTGGTTGGCACTTGGAATTATAGGCTGCGCATACGTGACCTCATAGTTACATCCATGG
>CAYUDI010000075.1:922-3075 GCA_964443585.1 uncultured Bifidobacterium sp. | reverse complement strand
CATGGGCTATAAATTATCAATAAGTAAATAATTAACAAGAAAGTTTCAAGCATAAAAAAAGACGACCTTTTGGTCGTCTTTTTCTAAAAACCCTTGTAGCAGCCACCCTTACGGTGAGGCTGCTAACCAATCCGAATTAACGGTTGGCGATGTACATTGTGATTTCGAAGCCGAAACGCAGATCTGTCGCTGCTGGTGTAGTCCAGTTCATAGTTATCTCCTAAAGGATTTAGATTATTTAATTGCTAAGCCAAGGGTTGGTCTAGCGAAGTGAATAATGCCTGTAAGGCAAAAACCAAGCATCTGCGAATCGCTGAATTGCAGCTAATGATTTTCATTAACCGGCCAGGTTGAGGTCGTCAAAGGGAGATTCGGCAGTAATGGGCAAAATCCTGCTGCTATGATGCAATCCTCCTAGCGTTTGCAGATCATACTCGTTAACTACTGCGCTCAATTTCCACTTACGCTGTAACGCACCAGAACATGACTTCACAATCGACACCCGAGCTGTACCCAACACAGCCAGTACACACCACTACTGGCAGTAGGGTAATGAGTTTGAGGCTGAAAATCAACCTAGTGTTCTCTGGGCTGACATTTTTACTCTTTGCTATCTTAATACTTGTGGAGCTGGTTACTACTCGCAATAGCGTTAGGGAGGAAATGGAAGCCTCTGGGCGTATTGCGACTCAGTTGTTATCGCGTATTAGCAGTTTCTATGCACGTAATGATTTACCTGAATTAGTTAATTTTTTGCGCGATACTGGACGCGTGCGAGCCAATGACATACACCTGTACGATCAGGACGGGCGCGTAATTCAATTGCCCAATGCCCGGCTGGTAATTCAAACCAACCCTACGCGCGCTGTGCTTGATGGCTGGGACAACCTGCTCGACATACTCTTTGCTGAACTTACGTTATTTTTAATGGCGGATCTTTTAATTCTCTGGCTAGTTGGGCGTTGGTTAGAGCCGCTAGAAAAAGTGCAGCACGGATTGCGCGAGATGAGTCAGGGTGATCACAAAGTTCGCTTACCTCCTCTTCCAGGAAAAGAAGCAGGCGAGATGGGGCGTGCATTTAATCGCATGGCACAAGCAGTAGAAGAGAATATTTTGGTCAGACAAACCAGCGCCGAGGCACAGGCCAGACTCGATGCCCAGAGAGATTTCACAAAATTACTGCATGCGCGTATAGAAGAAGAGCGCGCTGCATTAGCGCGTGAGTTGCATGATGAACTAGGCCAATCGTTAACAGCGATACGCAGCATCGCTAAATCACTCATGCAGCATAACGATGTTGCCGGAACATCGTTAGAGCAGCATGCAAAAATGCTGTTTGATACGGCGGGTATGACATCCGATGCCATGCACAGAATGATTCCCCGCTTGCGCCCAATACAGCTAGAGGGCATGGGGCTAGTTGATGCCGTGCGCGATCTCTTAACCCAAAGTCAGCAAAATAATCCGGGTATACACTTTGATCTGACGGTTAGTGGTCAGATACCTGTCATAGATGACGAGCTGGAGTTATCGGCTTACCGTATAGTCCAGGAAGCAGTAACGAATATTATTCGGCATGCACAGGCCAATCGTGCGCACGTGAGCATAATCTTCAGAGACGGGCAGCTCTATTTGTCGATTGCAGATAATGGCGTGGGTGCCAAAATATTAAGTCGTGATGGTCACTACGGCGTGCGGGGTATGCAGGAACGTGCCGAGTCCTATGGTGGGGTCATTCAATTCAAACCATCGTCAGAAGGTGGGTTGGAGGTCAACGTCGTTTTTCCATTAAAGCAGAGTAGTCAAGAGAGTGGCAACGAATGAAAACGCCGATCAATGTGATGCTGGTTGATGATCATGCCGTAGTTCGCTATGGGTTTCGCATGTTGCTAGACGCGACGGAAGACATACGTGTAGTTGCCGAGGCAGAGTCAGCCGAAGTGGCTTATCAACTCATACCCACGGCTAAACCCGACGTGATTGTGATGGATATATCTCTGGGTGGCACCATGGGTGTGGAAGCTACCCGTCGTATTGTGGCCAGAGACAAAATGGCGCGCATACTAGGCTTGTCTTCTCATGAAGACCCAAGCTATGTACGCTACATGCTCAAGGCCGGTGCACTCGGTTATTTGTCCAAGCGCACCGCACCG
>CAYUDI010000075.1:0-912 GCA_964443585.1 uncultured Bifidobacterium sp. | reverse complement strand
GTCGAAACGGAGTGCACCTGACGAACTCATGCACGCTATCCGCCAAGTGAGTGAGGGCCGTATGTACATTGACAGCCAACTCTCCCAGCGCATGGCCTTAGAAGAATTCAATGGTGAGAAAAGTCCTATTGAAGTTCTCTCTGAACGAGAATTCGGCGTCTTCATTCAGCTCGCAAAAGGGTCTTCGGTCAATCAAATCGCCGAGATGCTCAGTATCTCACCACGCACTGTTGGCACGCATTTGTACAATATCAAACAAAAACTGGGCGTAGCCAATCAGGCTGAGCTTGCGCTGATTGCCGTTAGACATGGCTTGATAGAGCTATAGCGCGCAGCTACTTTGCCCTTTCGAATGCCCTGTCAGCGGGATGAGTAGCCGCTAATTCGGTATTTATTCGAGCTCCAACAAAAGCTCCCTCTCAACAAACGCGAGTCCATTTTCTAGTTATGGGCCCATTTTATGGACGCGTAGATAAACTCAGTGCATATGATGCTTCAAATAATCACGTATCTGCGGCGCCTTCAATCCTGCAATATCTATGGCTAACTGACGGCGAATTTTTTTCTCTACTTGCCTATTCAACTGGCGCCTGAGTAAGCCTAAAAATTCTGGCGGAGCGACAACGACGAGAGAATCAAATTGATGATCCTCATTAGCGTGCTCCAAATACCGCATCACCTCGCGTGAAAATTTATCTGCTTGCTGAGCTTCATGGGTAGTGCGTGGCTCAGCCGTGTGGCCGTGAGTACCCCGTGCCGTGCTGTAGAAACGCCCTTTGGCATCACGGTCCAGTTCGGCATCGGAAAGACGTGCCTTGGGATTTAATAAATCCTTGATTTCTACTAAATCATCCAGATCACCACCTGTTTGAAAAATTCTCGCGCGGCTTGAATCGGCCACGACTATCCAGT
>CAYUDI010000074.1:352-11986 GCA_964443585.1 uncultured Bifidobacterium sp. | reverse complement strand
CCGCAGCCACAATCGAGTGCCGCGTGAGCGGCAATTGATTACATGGCTACTCGAACCGTATGTTGGATACGACGGTCGCCTTAATGGGTGCGAAATAAGCAGTATCTAAGTAGCCCCATTCATTGCGGCGCAGGGTAACCCGTAAGGGTTAGCCGCAGCCACAATCGAGTGCCGCGTGAGCGGCAATTGATTACATGGCTACTCGAATCGTATGTTGGATACAACGGTTGCCTTGATGGGTGCTAAGTAAAAGAGTCGTTAAGTTTGGCTGTATGTCGATAAAAAAAGGGCCACAAGAAAATGTGGCCCTTAGTTTTTAAGGTGGTATTGTTAACAGTCCGCTCTATTGCCCGACTAATTTCTCGTAATTAGGTGATCGCGGCCCCGGTAAAAGCCCCGCATTAAATAATCGGTAACTTGTGGTGCGTGCGACTTGGTAACCTGGATCCCCAATATTATTTGCCACTTGTTGAATTAGTGCGCTAACCAGCATGCCGACGCCACCAGAGTCTTTGTTTTCTGAATTTGGAGCTTTTGCGCTTCCAGTCCAAAGAGAGCGACCTGTGCGAGCATCTATTAATTCGGCGCTTGCAGAGACAATAACTTCACTACTAATGACTCGGTAAGTTGCGCCGTATTCATTAACTTTTATATAGAGTATGGCGTCTGCTCCAAATATCTCAGCTATTTTTGCAGGCGATGCATTGTGCATTTCTCCCGGCTCAGCCAGACCATTTTCACGAAAAGTTTGGTCTACCAGCGCGACTGGAAAAACATAGTAACCAAGTTCTGCCAGTGGTCTAGTCACAGTTGCCAGCATACTGTAACTAGCCCGAATATCAGGTGACATATTCAACGGCGGCAGTACCACGATAGAGCGTGGTTTACTCTCCCTGATAGCGGAGTAATCATATGATTTTTGAGTAGCGCAGCCTGTCAATAGCGCTGCGAAAATCAGAATCACGATACGTGAAAAACATCGTTTCATCGGTGGTCCTTATTTTTTGAATCGGGAAATTAAGCGGTCCATGTAGGGTCGCGACTCAGGAAATAGCGTTTTTTCATTCTGGAATGAAGCCACGGCTCGCTCGGGATTTCCAGTTTCGAAATATAAATAACCAAGGTGGGCGTAATAGCCAGGTGGTGGCGTACGAGTACCTGCGCGTGCCTTTTCTCCATCAGCCTCAAGCTTAGCCAGTTGTTCCTGAGGTGATGTTTTAGACTCAGTGGAATACATGGCATACACCTGATCTTCATAGCTGCCCCATTGGTAAAGACCAGGGTTGCTGGTGCTGCATGCGGTTAATAAAAAACCAGCGCATAGCATTGTGAGAGTCAATATATGTTTCATTTACTAAGCTTTCTTAGGAAGGCTGATTTACTACGAAGTTCGTAGCGAGTCAGCGTAGTACTTGGACGCGATGCTAATTGAATCAGGTACTAGCCTTCGCTATTACTCCGAAAATATCCAAAGGCTATTTATGATGCATAGTTAGCTTTCAGGTTTCCATGCGCCCCGTTCCACACCCTCAACAAGACGATTGACTGCCTCGCGTATGGCTAAGTCGAGTACTTTACCGTTCAATGTGGAGTCATATCCCGCAGTTCCACCAAAACCTATAATTTCACGATTAGATAGCGCGTATTCTCCAGCGCCTTGTACTGAAAAAATAACTTCGGAGGTCAATACATTGACTACATTTATACTTACTTTTGAATACGCAACTTGGGTTTTTCCTCGGCCAAGAATACCGAAAAGCTGCTGATCGCCAGTCTCTTTTCTGCCGAATTCTGTTATGTCGCCTGTTAACACGAATTGAGCACCTTTGAGATTTTGTTCTTTGTTACGTAATTTTGCTTCTTGCTGGATTTCAGACATATTTTCTCGTTCAAGTACTACGAAACGATTCGATTGCTGTAAATGAGTAACTAGTATGGTTTTTGCCTGAGAGCCCAGGCGGTCGACGCCATCTGAAAACAGACCGCGCAGAAAAGTAGATCGATTATCGAATTTACCAACCGAGATAGGATTTTTCGGACCGCTGTAATTGGTCGAGGCTGAGGTAACTTGTTTTGGCGCCACCGTTTGTGAACTTTCGGACGCGCAACTAACTAAAAGTATGGCCGCAAAGACTACAAATAAGCGTTGAAAAATAAAGGTAAACATAGTCGGCTTTCAGAATTATAAAAATACAGATTACCTAGGAATGATAAATTATTTTAAAATGATTTTCGTCTCCTTGATGAGTACGTTGTCCATCTGCAACGAGGATGACAAATTACGTAGTAGATTTTTGTATGGCTGCGTGCCAAAGTTGCTTGACCGCGTTGCGAAATAATTCCACAGATGGAATAAGTTCAACACGGGCTTTATCCGCACCTTTTAAGCGTATTTGATGCTGTAATTTTCGAAAGTGGCGGTAGGCATCGGCAACAGTTACGGCCAGTGCCGAATCAATTAAGGTTAAGTCACCAAGTAGCTTCAAAAGAGCGATATTACCTATATCAGCAGTCAGTTCAGGGTAATGTGACGCATGGCTAAGTATCAGATATTGAACGATGAATTCAATATCAATCATACCGCCCGCATCATGCTTCAAATCGAATAATTCTGAACGATTTGGATGCGCCTCGTGCATGCGCTGACGCATAGCCAGTACTTCCTGTGACAAATTAACTTTATCCCGAGGCATACGGAGTAATTCTGTGCGTAAAAGCTCAAAGCGCGCACCGATGGTCTGATCGCCAGCACAAAATCGTGCGCGCGTGAGGGCCTGATGTTCCCAAACCCAGGCTGATTGGCGCTGATATTTTTCGAACGCAGCAAAAGAGGAAACTAGCAGTCCACTTGCGCCATCCGGGCGTAGTGCGATATCTATGTCAAACAGAATTCCTGCCGAGGTATGGCTGGTCATCCATGTAATGAAGCGTTGGGCTAATTTAGCGTAGATAGTCGGTGCTTCTGGATGATCGTCATCATATAAAAAAATGATATCCAGATCCGATGCATAACCCAATTCTTTACCGCCTAGCTTGCCGTAGGCGATAACGGCAAATTGCGGGATTTCTTGATGACGATTAGGTATGCTTTCCCAAACGGTTTCCAGAGCTATTTCTATCAGTATGTCAGCTAGTGTTGATAAATGATCCGCCAAACGTTCTATAGTTAATAATCCATCCAGATCTTTTGCTAGTAAGCGAAATAATTGTGCGTGGTGTTGTTCGCGCAGCACATCCATTTGTCGTTCAGTATCGCCGCTAAAAGCGCTTAATTGTCGGCGACAATCGACTGCAAATTCAGCCCAATCAGGCTCTGCTCTAAGGCTGTCGTCATCTAACAATTCATCCATTAAAACTGGATGGCGAGCAAGGTATTTAGTTGCCCATTCGCTCGCTGCCATCATCCGTATGATGCGTTTTAATGTGTGCGGGTACTCCGTCAAGAGCGAAAGATACGCCGACCGGCGAGCGATGGTTTCAAAAAAATCGAGCAGCCGTAATAAAGTAGTAGAGCACGATTCGCTCTGAATTGCGATGATGGGTAGTGAGGAACGAAGCAGGCTGTGTAATTGAGAACGACGCTGCTCAGAGAGCGATCGAATGCGAGTTGAATTCCAGCAGTCGAGTAAATTTTTCGCCGAAAGAACTGGCTCATCGTAACCGATAGATTCAAGGTAATTTGAAAGTATGTCCGGATCAACCGCCTCAAACACCGGGGCGGCAATCGCTAAATCATTACTGCTACTTGAGATTTGACTTGTATTTTTTTCTATAAAAATAATATCGAACTGTTCAGCAACACGTTTTTGCCGTCGTTGAATTTCAGAGTGCATGGCTGAGATATCTGCAAAGCCAGACATGTGCGCAATGAGCAGCTGATCATCAGGGGATGAGGGCAGCACATGTGTTTGTGCATCGTCTAAGTATTGCAAGCGGTGTTCAAGATTACGTAAAAATGCGTAATCGTCGATTAGTTCTTGGATAGTTGATGTGGTGAGTAACCGACGCTCAGACAAGGTGACCAAAGTCTTGCGGGTAGAGCGGTCGCGTAATTCAGGATCACGACCACCGCGTATCAACTGAAATACTTGGGCTAGAAACTCAATTTCACGTATGCCGCCACGCCCGAGTTTGACATTGGTAGTGCGCTCCGGATGACGCGTTTCTTGCCGGATGACCTCAGCACGTATTTGTGCATGCATGCTGCGCAGCGCATCAATGGAGCCAAAATCCAAATAGCGACGGTATACAAAGGGTCTGACTATGGTTTCTAAATTCGCGATATCAGCAGCTTGTCCTGTCAGTGCACGCGCTTTTACCCAAGCATAACGTTCCCACTCACGGCCTTGTATCATCAGGTATTCCTCTAGCATATTCAGGCTGGCGGCTAGTGGCCCTGAGTTGCCATTTGGTCGTAATGCCATGTCAACTCGGAAGCTAAATCCTTCCTCAGTCACTTCGCCAAGATCAGCAATTAGTTTTTTACCTAACTTGACGAAAAATTCATGATTCGATAAAGGCTGCTGTCCATCTGCTGTCGTGTGAGTTTCTCCACCCTCGGGATAGATAAAGATCAAATCTATATCGGATGAGACATTGAGTTCGCCCCCCCCTAGCTTGCCCATGCCAATGACGATCATTTCTTGTGACCGTCCAGACTCTTCTCCTTTAGGAATACCATGTCTTTCGCACATCTCGTGGTGAAGCGCATCAAGGTGAGTGCGTATAGCAAACTCGGCAAAGTCTGAGATGGCGCGTAAAACCTCGTTTAGGGAGGCTTTTCCGCTGATGTCACGGGTAATAATGGCTGCCACGAGCAAGTTACGCAGTCGGCGCATGGCGGCGGGTAATAACGGGTTTATTTGCAGCTGTTCGTGAAGTAACTGTTCAAAATCAAGCTGGTCAAGCGATAATTCAGCCAATTCTTCCAGCGCCGCGGCATTGCTAGTTCGGGCGGCCAGCCAGCGTTGCAGAAATCGTGATGCAGTCGCTGCGGTTATGTGCGGTTGTAGAGTCATAGTGTGGGTTGATAGGGCAAGGGTAGACGTCGTTGGCGATTGGGCCGGCAAGTTTTACGTATAACCATGATATTAACGAAGTAAGGGAACTGGCCGACCGATGTCGAGCGATTCAAAATCTAAGTACTCTGTTCCGCGTGCGTTAGCCGTCGGATGGCGTGTACTGTTGGCCAGTTACGAATCTGCAAACCGACTAACGCATCATGCGCTTGGTTGGCTGTTGGTGGTGCTCGTCATCGTTTATTTTGCTTTTTGCGCGGCGTTTCTATCGCTACGCTACGTGATTCTTCCTAACATTGATCACTATAAGCCAGAGGTTGAGCGGCTTGCCAGCCACTTTATAAGCAGGCCAGTCACCATCAATGCACTATATGCTGACTGGAGCGGTTTAAATCCTCGGCTGCGTTTAGATAATTTAGTCATCTACAATCAGCAGGGCGAGCGCGCACTGATTTTGCCAGAGGTATCAGCTACGGTGTCGTGGTGGTCAGCTCTGACTGCCCAGCTGCGTTTGGATCAACTGGAAATACTACGACCCGATTTGGAAATCGAGCGAGACAAAGACGGCAATGTATTTGTCGGTGGAATAGCTATCGATATTACAAAACAAGATCACAGCAGTGGATTAGAGTGGTTACTGACGCAGCATCAAATTATTGTTCGTGACGGTTGGGTGCGCTGGCAGGATCACTCGAGGGATGCACCAGATCTTACCTTGAGCAAAGTTAGTTTCGTACTTCAAAATCAATGGCGTACACATAGAGTCGCCCTAATCGCAACACCTCCGGAAGAATTGGCGGCACCCATTGATGTTCGCGCTGAATTTGTACACCCGGCATTCACAAATCGTGTTTCCGATATTGATCAATGGGTAGGTGAGCTTTTTGTTGATTGGCGTAAGACTAATCTAGATGCTTGGAAGCCTTACGTTACATGGCCGTATAAATTAACGGGTGGTACTGGATCACTGCGCTCATGGCTGCGATTTGACCATCGAGTGGTCATGAATGTCACTGCAGATCTTGATCTTAAAAATCTATCTGTGCAGCTGGGTGAAGAACTAGAGCCTCTTAAGCTAGTCGAAGTCAGCGGTCGGGTATCTGCTGGCGAAGTAGCTTCTGGATTAAAGCAAAGATTATTGTCGTTTGGCGCTCAGGGACACGCGGTCACCTTATCTAATTTTTCTTTACGAACGGATGAGGGTGAAGTATTGCCATCGACAACCGCGCACCATTTTTATACAGCCTCGCGCGATGGGCGTAACCAGCATCATGAAATAAAAATTACGGATCTCGATTTAGAAGCATTGTCACGGCTGGCAGGTCACTTACCATTATCTTCCCACGAACGACAAATGCTCGCAGAGTTTGCGCCTCAAGGACAATTACATGATTTTCTTGCTAGCTGGGATGGAGAACTTCCTGGTGCAGGAAATTATCGGCTGAGTGGGAAATTTTCCAGATTGTCTCTGCGTCAGCAATCAGCCAGAGCAGCCGCTGCGAATATTGCTGCGCGCAGTGCATCGCCAGGGTTTGAGGGTTTATCGGGTGAAATCGATGCTACACAAGACGGAGGGCAGGCTAAGCTCGTAGGAAAAAATGTCGTTTTTTCCGTGTCTGATTTTATGAACAATCCTTTATTACCCTTTGAAGAACTAACGCTCAATACTCAGTGGTCTTTCAAAGATAAAAATCGTCTGTCATTGAAAATTACTGACATGTATTTTTCTCAGTCTGGTTTGAAAGGCACACTTGAAGCATCACACACTCTACCCCTGCCCCTCAATAAGGGAAAGATGGGTGAAATTGACATGCATCTTCGCGTGCCGGCATTAGCATTAACTAGCGTCAGTGGTTTTTTACCTGCAGGTATTCCTTACCCTACGCGTGACTGGATTTCTCGCGCCTTAGTCGATGGGCAGGCGCATGATCTGCAGCTTTCAATAAAAGGTGAATTGGATAAATTTCCATTTCAGCCCAAACGTTCTGGTGAAAAACCACAAGGTATTTTCAAAATTAGTGCGCGTATACATGATGGCAAGCTCAATCCAGCGCCACTTGAATTAGCCCAGGATAAAAAAACACCACTTTGGCCACGGATAGATGATATTCAAGGCACCTTAGCGTTGGACCAAACACGTATTCATGTGCATGCCGACAGCGCCCGTATTTCGGGTGTACAGGTTTCGGCAGTAGAGGCATTGATTCCTGATTACCTTTCAAATCGCAGTGTGCTTGAATTGAGTGGTAATGCGACGGGCCCACTGCAGTCTATGCTGGGATTTGTTAATACGACACCTGTCTCGTCTTGGATAGATGGCCTGCTCGATGAAGCCAAGGCAACTGGTAACGCTCGATTGGGTTTGCAAATGCAATTACCTTTATCAGATGGTTTACAACCTGGCGTGCAGGGGAGTGTAAAGTTTCAGGGAAATGAAGTTCAGTTATGGCGATCGATTCCCGGCCTACAAAATACAAGTGGCGAAGTAGCATTTTCTGATCATGGTTTTCAGATTAATAGTTTGCAAGGTGGATTCCTTGGAGGAAATGTCCTAATTAATGGGGGCACACAAAAAGACGGAACCGTACTAGCCCGCCTTGATGGTTCGGTCACAGTTGATGGAATTGCGCGTCATTTTTCTGCACCTGGTATCCGAAAAATCACAAAAAAAATGTCTGGTAGTACGCGTTACTCAGCAAATTTGCGCATAAAAAATCAACATCCGGAACTGACGATAGATTCATCTCTGGTCGGTGTAGCACTTGATATGCCTGCACCACTGGCAAAGTCTATGAATGAGTCTATGCCTTTGCGTTTTGGGTTGTCTCCATTAACTACGCTGGATCCTACAATTCAGCAAGATGAAATCAGAATTAACTTAGGAAAAAATATGGCTGCGCGTTATATCAGGCAGCGGGTTAATTCACGCAATTCACCCTGGAAGCTTACGCGTGGTGGAATCGGTGTGAATATGCCGCCGCCACAGCCAGAGAGCGGTTTAGGTATCAATATTAATTTACCCTCACTCGATATTGATGCCTGGCGCTCTGCGATTACGTTCTTAACCAGTGATCAATCGGTAAGTTCTGAAAGTGGCCTTGCCGCACTGGATTACAACAGTTTTGTCTCACCGGACTCGATAGGTATACGAAGCAATGAGTTGATATTGGCAGATCGAGTTCTGACTAATGCAGTACTTGGAGCATCTCGCCAGCGCGATGGCTGGCAATTTAATATCTACTCTGATCAGGCGAATGGGCATGCCACATGGGATGATCCCTGGTTTGAGCGAGGCGCAGGAAAATTCACAGCGAATTTCACCTCATTGATCATTCCTCAGTCAGATGCCTCGGAGGTAACTGAACTATTAAGCGGAAAAAAAACGTCACGCGATTTACCTGGATTAGATATCGTTGCTGATAACTTTGAACTGCGCAGTATGCGTCTGGGACGGCTTGAATTAAGCGCAACCAATGCAGGGCTAGGACCTGGCAGAGAGTGGCGTATTAGTAAGCTGGTGATAGTTAATCCTGATGCGACGTTGCGCGCAACAGGCAAGTGGCAAGTGTCTGCGGCTGATAGTCTGTCGACGTTGATTTACGAAATGGAAATCAACGACGCAGGCCGTATGCTGGATAGGATAGGTTTTGAAAAAACCCTCCGTGGCGGTAAGGGGCGAATTGAAGGAGAGATCAGTTGGAAAGGTTCGCCTGCCTCCTTTGATTTTCCTACCCTTGCAGGAAATCTCAGTATGAAGGTTGCGTCAGGACAGTTTCTGAAAGCGGATCCAGGCGTGGCTAAACTGTTGAATGTGATGAGTTTGCAATCACTACCACGACGATTAACGCTTGATTTCCGGGATATTTTTTCAGATGGTTTTGCATTTGACAGTATGGCCAGTACAGCGACGATTACTCGGGGCGTATTAAAAACAGATACATTCAAGATGCGCGGAGTCAATGCCGTTGTGCTTATGGATGGAACAGTCGATTTAAATGAAGAAACCCAAAATTTAAATGTGGTTGTTATTCCTGAGTTGAATGCTGGTGGAGCCTCGGTAGTGTATGGACTTGCTGTCAATCCTGTGATTGGTTTGGGTTCATTTTTGGCACAGCTATTTTTGCGTAGTCCTTTGTCACAGGCACTTACACAGGATTATCAAGTCACTGGCCCCTGGAAAGATCCCATCGTGAAAAAATCAACTGCAAAACGCAAACTACCCTCCACAGAGGCAGATAAGCCTGCGCAACCCTGAACTATGAGCACACAGAAAAAAATACAGGTGGCTGCTGTACAGATGGTGTCAACTCCGCATCCCGCAGAAAATATGCAGGTAGCAGCAGATGCCATACGCGAGGCTGCAGCACTTGGCGCTTCTTTCATTTTGTTACCTGAGTACTGGGCCATACTTGGCCAACACGACACCGATAAACTTGCACATGCAGAGCCGCTGGGTGATGGCCCCTTGCGGGATTTCATGGCATCAATGGCGCGGGAGTGCGCAGTCTGGCTGGTGGGAGGCACTATTCCTTTGGCCTCGGGCGAGCAGGGCAAAGTTCGCAATACACTACTGGCCTTTGATCCGAATGGTCAACTGGCTGCACATTACGACAAGATTCATTTGTTTGGATTTTCTCGGGATCAGGAAACCTATGATGAGTCGCGAACCATACTGGCGGGGGATGATGTTGCAGTACTTCAGGCAGATCAGCTTAAGATAGGGTTGTCCATCTGCTATGACCTGCGCTTTCCTGAGCTCTACAGAGCCATGGGGCCGTGCGATTTGATGGTTGTTCCTGCAGCTTTCACATATACGACTGGCCGTGCGCATTGGGAAATCCTGCTCAGAGCGCGCGCCATTGAAAATCAGTGTTTTGTTTTAGCCGCTGCTCAGGGTGGCAAGCATGTGACAGGTCGTCGTACTTGGGGTCATAGCATGCTGGTAGATCCCTGGGGTGACATAGTGATACAAAAACCCGAGGGTATAGGCGTGGTGATGGGTGAGCTGGATTTGGCGCAAAGCGCAAGTGTACGAACTAGTTTGCCCGCGCTAAGCCATCGCCGTCTATGATTCTTTTGGTAGCATTCGTTGGATGCCCTTAGGCTTGCTCAATTGCCGCTAGTCTTGATGTCCACCTGCAGCGAGAATCAGGGCGATCCAGTATCATCAAGGTTCTTGTCTCCACGCCCAATTTAGCTAAACTATTCCATGAAAATTATTGAACCCAATCTCACCACCCACAAGGCAGCACGCGATGTCCTTCTAACACCGAATGGCCTCGATGAAGGCGATTTGTTGAAAGTATTGGGATCGATATTCACTCATAAAGTCGATTACGCTGACTTGTACTTTCAGTTTACGCGCAGCGAGAGCTGGAGCCTGGAAGAAGGCATAGTAAAAACCGGTAGTTTTTCTATAGATCAGGGCGTCGGAGTTAGAGCTGTTTCAGGTGAGCGAACCGCGTTTTCTTATTCCGATGAAATCTCCCAACGCGCATTGATGGATGCTGCCGCAGCAACCCGCACTATCGCACGCCAAGGGGCTGGCAAAATCAAAGTTGCTTCTCGCGTAAAGCCAGCGGGCGCACGATCCTTGTATCTACCCAAAGATCCGTTCGTATCATTAGATGCTACGGCCAAAGTACAGCTACTGGAAAAAATTGAACGTATTGCTCGCGCTAAAGATCCTCGCATAGTTCAAGTAATGGCAGGGCTCGCCGGTGAGCAGGACGTTGTTCTGGTAGTGCGAAGCGATGGCGTGATTGCAGCTGATATTCGTCCGTTAGTACGTTTGTCATTGACCGTTATTGCAGAACAAAATGGCCGTCGCGAAATGGGTACATCCGGCGGCGGCGGTCGTTATGACTTTTCGTATTTTTCAGAAGAGCTCATAGAAAAATATGCTACCGAAGCGGTGAATTCAGCCCTGGTTAATTTAGATTCGCGCCCTGCGCCAGCCGGCCCCATGACTGTAGTACTAGGCCCAGGCTGGCCTGGCGTGTTGCTACATGAAGCAATCGGCCATGGTTTAGAGGGTGATTTCAATCGCAAGGGTTCGAGTGCATTTTCGGGTCGTATCGGTGAGCGAGTTGCTGCGCGTGGAGTCACTGTCGTAGATGATGGCACGATTGCCGATCGTCGCGGTTCACTGAATGTCGATGATGAAGGTAACGCCACGCAATGCACCACGCTGATTGAGGATGGCATTTTGCGCGGCTACATACAAGACACCCTCAACGCGCGCCTGATGAAAATGACGCCAACCGGTAATGGACGACGTGAGTCGTATGCGCATTTGCCCATGCCGCGCATGACCAATACTTACATGCTGGCTGGCCAGCGCGATCCGCAGGAAATCCTTGAATCAGTAAAGCATGGTTTGTATGCCGTTAATTTTGGAGGTGGTCAGGTTGACATCACCAACGGTAAATTTGTTTTTTCAGCCAGCGAAGCCTGGATGATAGAAGACGGCAAATTATCGTATCCGGTTAAGGGCGCTACGCTGGTTGGCAATGGCCCGGATGTGCTCAACCGAGTTTCCATGATAGGCAACGATATGCGCCTTGATTCCGGCATAGGTACCTGCGGAAAAGATGGCCAAAGCGTGCCTGTGGGC
>CAYUDI010000074.1:0-342 GCA_964443585.1 uncultured Bifidobacterium sp. | reverse complement strand
AGCCGACATTACGAATTGAAGAGCTGACCGTGGGCGGGACCGCGTAGAGCTAAATAATATTACTGATTAAATAACTCGACTTGCCAAGTGCGACGATTTGTAGCACCATCGAGTATCTGATTGGCATTTCCGATGAAATAATCATGCATAAGTTGAGTTTTTTCTTTGAATTTTATTTTAGCTATTCCAGCCCATCGGCGGTGGAGAAGCGGTAAGTTCATTGAGAAGTGCAGCGAACCGAATCTTAAAAACCGCCAGGAATGGCGGTTTTTGTTTTTAAGCGAAACATTCCTGGAGAGACCATGCCACGTACTGACGACTTGAGGATTAGAGAATTGAAGG
>CAYUDI010000073.1:11686-12025 GCA_964443585.1 uncultured Bifidobacterium sp. | reverse complement strand
TTACTATTTGACGCAAGCAGTCAGCAAGTTTGGGGCTCACAAGATGCCGATCTGCGCATAGAGCCTGCATCACTGACAAAAATTATGACGGCGTACCTGGCTTTTTCGGCCGTGCGCGAAAAGCGGCTGGATCTGAATCAGACGATCAATGTATCGATCAATGCGTGGAAGGTAGACGGCGATAGCTCAAAAATGTTCATAGAGCCAAATTCAGCTGTACGTGTGAATGATTTGCTTTATGGCCTTATTGTTCAATCGGGTAACGACGCTGCAGTAGCGCTGGCTGAAGCTGTGTCTGGCAGTGAAGCCGCTTTTGCTGACTTGATGAATCGTGAAGCC
>CAYUDI010000073.1:9074-11676 GCA_964443585.1 uncultured Bifidobacterium sp. | reverse complement strand
GCCCAACGCATGGGTTTAAAAAATACGCGCTTTGCCAATCCTCATGGCCTGCCACATCCCAATAATTATTCAACGGCGCGCGATCTATCGATTCTTGCTTCGCGGCTGATTATTGATTTTCCTGAATTTTATAAAATTTATTCCACTAAAAGCTATACATACAACCGTATCACTCAACCTAATCGTAATCGTTTGTTATGGCTAGATCCTACGGTCGATGGTATGAAGACGGGCCATACGCAAGCTGCAGGGTATTGTTTGATTGCGTCTGCCCGTCGCCTTAATGGCACCAATGAGCGGCGACTGATTTCGGTGGTGTTGGGTACGGATTCGGATTCTGTACGCTCACAGGAAAGTCAAAAATTACTGAATTGGGGATTTTTAAATTTTGAATCCTTTAAAATTTATTCCAAAGGGCAGGCGGTCGTGACCCCGAATGTGTGGAAGGGCTCGCAAAGCGAAATCAAGCTCGGCTTTGATCATGATGTGTTTGTTAGTTTGCCACGCGGCTCCAGCGCCAAGCTCAAGCCGGTCATAGAGCGTACCGATCCTCTGGTAGCGCCTATTGCACAGTACAGCCGTGTGGGCACATTAAAAATGATCGCCGATGGCAAAATAGTCAATGAATTGCCCCTACAAGCTCTTGAACAAGTGAATCAGGCAACGATCATCGGTCGCGCATTTGATTCACTACGATTGCTATTTCAACGTTAGAGTTGTCGTATGCAAAATCCTGCCGATAGTCTGATCGAATATCCCAGTGACTTTCCCATAAAGATTATGGGCGCAATGCATGAATCCTTTGCTCAGACCATAGTTGAATTGGTGAGCATTCATGATCCGGATTTTCATGCCGAAAAAGTAGAAATGCGGCCTTCGGCCAAAGGCAATTATTTGTCATTGACAGTGACTGTACGCGCGACTAGCCGCGAACAGTTAGATAATTTATACCGTGCTCTATCTTCACATCCTATGGTTAAAATAGTTCTATAACGACTATGACAGATACGCTGATACAGCAGCGAGGATACGAGGTCTACGACACTACCTTCGCAGCCATGCGTGCTTTTACGGATGCGCGTACAGCTGACACAGCCAATCAACTCTGGATAGTAGAACACGCGCCGGTCTTTACCCTAGGGCTAGGTGCCGACCCAGCGCATGTTATTCACCCTAATGACATACCCGTAGTACAAACTGATCGCGGTGGCGAGGTGACCTATCACGGTCCTGGTCAGGCGGTGATCTATTTGCTTTTTGATCTGCGTCGACAGTCGAAAAAAATATTGCCGCGTGAATTTGTGACCCGGGTAGAGCAAGCTGTGATCGATACGCTTGCGGCGTATAATTTGATTGGTGAGCGCCGCACTGGAGCTCCCGGTATTTATATTGCAAACGGTGAGCATCACGGTGCAAAAATTGCTGCACTCGGTTTAAAAATTCGGGGAAATGGTTGCACCTATCATGGCGTATCACTGAATATCGACATGGACCTGCAACCTTTTTCATGGATTAACCCCTGCGGCTATCCGGGATTGGCTACCGTAGACATGAAAACCCTGGGAGTGATGACTCCTCTGATAGAAGCTCAACAATTACTTGCCCATCATTTGCAAGTACAACTGACCCGCTGATAATACGCATGAGTTCAAACGACATCCCACCTCCTTACCAAGCCAGCGACAAGCAAAAGGGTGCTGGAAAAACATCCCGTATTCCTATAAAAATTATTCCTGCTGAAAGACTACCTAAGCCGGATTGGATACGCGTTAAGGCAGCCTCCCCTAGTACGCGCTTCTACGAGATTAAAGATATTTTACGTAGCAATAAGTTAGTGACTGTCTGCGAAGAAGCCTCGTGTCCAAATATAGGCGAATGCTTCGGCAAAGGGACTGCTACCTTCATGATCATGGGCGACAAATGCACCCGTCGCTGCCCATTCTGCGATGTCGGTCATGGCCGTCCTGATCCGCTTGATGTCAATGAGCCTGAAAATTTAGCCAAAACGATCGCCGCACTTAAACTCTCGTATGTCGTCATTACGTCGGTCGACAGAGATGATTTGCGCGATGGTGGTGCCGCTCATTTTGTTGACTGCATACAGCGTGTGCGTACTTTATCTCCATCTACACGCATAGAAATTCTTACGCCAGATTTTCGTGGTCGGATGGATCGTGCATTAGAGATTCTTACATTAGCGCCGCCCGATGTAATGAACCATAATCTCGAAACTGTACCGCGCCTGTATCGCGAAGCGCGCCCAGGATCAGACTATGCTTATTCCTTAAATCTACTTAAGCGATTTAAAGAATTACACCCTGATGTGCCGACCAAATCCGGACTCATGGTGGGCTTAGGTGAAACGGATGAAGAGATACTGCACGTGATGCAGGATTTACGCGATCATCACGTCGATATGCTCACCATAGGCCAGTACTTAATGCCCAGTGGTGATCATTTACCCGTGCGCCGTTATGTGCATCCCGATATATTTAAGATGTTCGAAGAGAAAGCTACCGAGATGGGGTTTGCTCATGCCGCTGTCGGTGCCATGGTACGCAGCTCGTATCACGCAGACCAGCAGGCGTATCTGGCAGGCTTG
>CAYUDI010000073.1:0-9064 GCA_964443585.1 uncultured Bifidobacterium sp. | reverse complement strand
ATTAACTCAGAGGTATGGGTAGGTAATAACTAAAATTTTCTATCCCCTACTGCTGGATAAGCCAATTAGATAGCTAACGCTTTTTCTAACAGTTGATGCATGGCAGCGAATTCAGGTATGCCTACATAGCGCTTCAATATGGTGCCATCTTTGCCGATAACAAACGTGGTTGGCGTAAGTTTGACATCACCGAACGATTTTGCTGTTTGACCATCAATATCCAAGGCTACTTTGAAAGGTAGCTGGCGACTCTCGGAAAAATTCAGTACGTAGTTAGGTGGGTCATAACTCATAGCCACGGCTATAAATTCCAAGCCCCGATCGGAATATTTTTTATATGTATCTACCATCTCAGGCATTTCTTGAACACAGGTAGCGCAACTCGTTGCCCAAAAATTGACCATAACGACTTTGCCGCGCAGCGATTCCATGGCGATTTGTTCACCCGTTAAGGTTCGAAAGCTAACCGAGGGTGCCGTTTCTTTTTTGAACAAAGACAATGCAGCAAATAAAACTATGCCGAGAATAGCCAGCAATGACATGGTTTGTATGATGGTCAGGCCAGCAATACGGCGAGGAAAATGACGAGACATAATGTATTCCTGAGTAATCGAGTGCTAATTATAGGCTAGACGTGTATACCTATAGTTGTGCTGGGTGAAGCGTTATTGCGCTTTATCTTTAGACTGTTCTGCAGCAGGCTGAGGGGCTAAATCTTTGAGATCATCTTCGGTGATGTACTCGAACAGCTTTACGACTTTTCTGATTTTGCTCGCTGCATTGCGCGACACTTCGGCTGCAAGCTTGCCTTCACGCTGAGTGACTCGTCCCATTAAATACACCACGCCTCTGTCTGTGTGAACCTTGAATGCGCTGAGATACAAATCTTTGGTATCAACGATAGAAGCTTTAACCTTGCTAGTGATGAGCAAATCATTGGATCTCGCACCCAGGCTGGATACCGGTGCAATTTCAAGGTCATTTTCAAGCTGCTTAATGCCATCGATAGTTTTAACTTGCTGTTCAACCTCGGCTTTCATTTTTTCATCTTTGACTTCGCCCGTTAAAAGTACTCGACGGTTAAAGCTAGTGACAGCGACTCGTCCCTGATCGCCCGTTATTTTCATGGCTCGGCCTTCTGCCTTGAGAACTATTGCGGCATCGTCTGTCTGGGCGCCCAGGCTACGCCTGTCAGTGGCTGACATAGTGCCCATGACTGTGCCACCCACCATCACTGGAAGACAGCCTTGCAGACTCGCTGCAAGTGCTGCCGAACCAGCGACTAACCATAACGGCTGCCGCAACATTTTTAGCAAAGAAAAAATCTGTGCACTGAATTTCATTCTGAATCTCCTCCGAAAAGTGCGACATCAATCCCGTCGCAAAGGCAATTGACAATCAATAAATGAACTTCTTGTATCCGTGCTGTACGCTCATAGGACACTCCGATGTGTACATCTGCATCGGTTAGCAAACGCGGGATATTGCCGCCACTCGTGCCCGTTAATGCAACTACGCGCATATCACGCTCGAGTGCCGCATCAATCGCTGCAACCACATTGGCAGACGAACCCGACGTGGAGATCGCTAACAATACATCGCCGGACTGCCCATAGGCCTGTACCTGCTTGGCGAAAATATCGCCAAACCCATAGTCATTTCCTACTGCTGTCAGTATGGATGAATCGGTCGACAGCGCCAGTGCCGGTAGTGGCAGGCGCTCGCGCTCGAAACGACCCACCAGCTGCGCAGAAAAATGCTGACAAAACGCTGCAGAGCCACCATTGCCGCATGCCAGTATACGATTTCCATTGGAGAGTGCCGTGAACATGAGCTCTATGGCCTGGGCAATTGGCTGGGATAACTCTCCAGCCAACTGAATTTTTAGTTCAGCGCTCTCGTTAAAATGATTAATGATGCGTTGCTTGCTCATGAGGGCGATTATAAATGCTGCTATGAATTCAACGTAGGTTTGATTATCTTTATTTACTGTACTTGTTTTTACTTGTTTGTATTTTTACCGGCTCATGATCCCCCGCAGCCACGACAAGCTGTCGCCATCTATGGCCACCAGATCAAAGCGACATGCGGGTTGAGAACGGTATCGCATCAGGTAATGTTCAGCAGTACGCCAAATCCGCTGCTGCTTAGCCTGACTTACGCTGGCTGCAGCACCGCCAAACGTTGGATTTGTGCGCCAGCGTACCTCAACAAATACAAGTAACGACGCTTCTTTCATCACCAAATCAATTTCACCATACCGACAGGCATAATTGCGTGTAACGCATACTAGGCCCTGTTGCTGCAGATAGACAAGTGCTCTATCCTCGGCCAACCTGCCTTGCATAATTGTGTTTACGTCTTTATTCATACTTAGCAACGACTCATAGCCACTGTTTTGTACAATCAGGTGATGACAGGTATATGACCGCCTGGCCGCACACCATTTTTTCCAAGTCCATTGATGCCCACACCGTTTTCTTCACCCCTACTTGCCAGTCTTGCACAGCTAACCAACGATTTGGAGCAGCAGAGCTTCCCCGAAGGTGCATTGTATGTAGTGGCCACACCAATAGGAAATATCGCTGACATCAGTCTGCGTGCATTAAAAGTACTTTCTCTCGCTAATGCTGTTGCTTGTGAGGATACGCGCAACACTGGCCTTTTAATGTCGCGATTGGGCTTGTCCACGCCACTGTTTTCTGCCCATCAGCACAATGAGCGAGAGTCTGCTGAAAAAATTTTAGTGCGATTGCACAAAGGTGAGCGTATTGCCTTGGTTTCTGATGCAGGAACACCGGCGATATCTGATCCAGGTGCGCACATAGTGGATGTGGTTATACAAGCAGGTTTACGTGTTATTCCCATAGCAGGTGCTTGTGCAGGTCTGGCTGCCTTATCCGTTAGTGGCTTGATTGCCAATGAATTTCATTTCATAGGTTTTTTACCCAGCAAAGCATCACAACGCGCACAGCTGCTCTCGCGCTTGGCATTGATGCCCGCCACACTGGTCATTTACGAAGCTCCCCACCGAATACTTGAAGCAGCGCAGGCTTTAACAACGGTATTAGGTGATGAGCGGCGCGTAGTGGTAGCGCGCGAGATTTCTAAATTATTTGAACAACTACACCGCTGCAAATTGAGCGAACTAAGTCACTGGCTAACAGCGGCGCCAGAACATCAAAAGGGAGAATTTGTGCTTCTGATTGAGGCTGCTGAAACCAGCGATCAACCAGACTTATCTGAGGCAACGCGTGTGCTGACGATACTTTTAGAAAGTCATCCGGTAAGTCAGGCAGCAGCACTGGCTGCGCGCATTACTGGCTTGAAAAAAAATGCCTTGTATGAGTTGGCACTCAAACTCAAACCAGACGAAGATTAAAAGCAATTGTCTTGCTTGCGCAGTACGACTTATTTTTGGTATTTATTTCTGAACTATCGCTGTCTGAATCTGTGAAACTTCTTTCAACACATCAGCCGCTGTTTTAGCGGTGTCGCGCGAAAGAAAAGGGCCGCTGTGTAAGCGATACAAACCCCCTGTTTGAACGATAACAGGCTCCGGTAAATCTTGCGGCCATCCAGCGAGTAGTCGTATACGCATGGCGTCTGCATTGTGTGCTTGCGCATATGCGCCAAACTGAAGAAAAAATCCTCCAGCTTCAGCTGCAACGGGCGGTGCGCTGCCACTAGCTAAACGCACCATAGGATCGGGTGATTCCGCTGCTTTGGCGAGCACACCTTTACGACGCTTTTCTTCCTGCATGCGGGCAATCTCATCGGGCAAAATACGCTCGACTTCTAGTTCTGCACTACCCGTTTGTACATAACCGAGCTTTAATGCAGCGGTGTACGACAAATCGATGATACGTGAGGCGTGAAAGGGGCCGCGATCATTTATACGTACGATAACCTGTTTGCCGTTACGTAGATTAGTTATGCGCGCATAGGATGGAATCGGCAGCGTTGGGTGGGCCGCCGTCATCTTGAACATATCGTAAATTTCACCGGAAGAGGTTCGTTGACCGTGGAATTTTTTTCCATACCAGCTGCCTTTCCCGCGCTGCATATACGGCCTATCATCAGTGATCGGTGTATATGTCTGATCCATAATTGTGTATGGCTTGCTTGGACCTTTTGCGAGGGGTTCTATTTTTGGCTCAGCATCGGGCGTATCAACCAAACCGTCAGGAATGGAATCTGCCGGACCATCATCTTTGTAATATCCGCCAGGTTTTTTTGCTTCCACGCTGGGAGGTTTAACAGCAGTGACACTTGACGTGGACGTTGAGCTTGGAGGCGCGGGCTGAGGGCGACTCTCTGGCTCATCACGCACACTTAAATCTATCGTACTGCATGCAGTTAATGTTACCGCTGCGATCGCACTAACCAACCCAGCTAAAATTCGTCGTGCAGTCAAGTAGTCCATGTACTGTAATTGTTTATGCACGACAGCCTCTTAAGTCTGTACTAATTTGCGATGGCGCTGAATACTCATCAACGTTCCCACACCTAAACTCAACGTGACAAAGGCAGTTCCACCGTAACTCACAAAGGGAAGCGGTACACCCACTACCGGAAGAATGCCGCTGACCATACCCATGTTTACGAACACATAGGTAAATATCGATAGAGTTAGCGAGCCTGCTAGCAAACGAGAAAATAATGTCGGTGCATTCGCCGCAATAATCAAGCCGCGACCAATTAACAGCAAATACAGCACTAAGAGAACGCCGTTACCCAACAAACCGAATTCTTCAGAAAATACAGCAAAGATAAAATCGGTAGTGCGCTCTGGTATGAATTCCAGATGCGACTGTGTACCGTTAAGCCAACCTTTGCCTATCAAACCACCCGAACCAATCGCAATCGTTGATTGAATAATATGAAAACCTTTGCCCAAGGGATCGGATGTAGGATCAATCAAGGTCATGATGCGATGGCGCTGATAGTCATGCAGCAAAGTCCAGACCAAAGGCAAGCTGGCCAGACCTGCAATACCCAACCCTATGATCAAGCGCCACGACAGGCCCGCAAGAAAGATTACGAAAAAACCGGCTGAAGTTACCAGTACTGCTGTTCCCAAGTCGGGTTGACGCATGATCAAACCGACCGGTATCGCCAGCAGCAAACCCGCCATTAAAAAATCGCGCCAACGTATCATGCCTTCGCGCTTTTGAAAGTACCAAGCCAAGGTAAGAGGCAAGGCAAGCTTCATGATTTCAGAGGGCTGAATAATGAAGCCTACATTCAACCAGCGGCGGCCGAGTGCGGCGGGCACCGTTTTTAATCAGTCCAAACAACGCCACACCTATTAGCAGGGACACGCCCACGATATAGATCGGGACAGCAAACCGCATTAATTTTTGCGGTGGGATCATGGCTGCTATCCACATCACGGCTATGCCTACTGCAATATTGCGTAAGTGGCCCTCAAAGCGCCCAGGAAAATTCCATGCAGCAGACGAGACCGCCAAACAACCCAGCAAAAGAATTAAGCTGAGTATGATGGTCAATGAACGATCAAATATAAAAAAACGGCGCTTGACTGTTTCCAGTACCGGATAGCGTCCTCCCTGATAACTCATCATTGGGGCGTACCTCGAATTGATTCAGCAGGCTTTGCGCTAGGCTTGACTGCAGCAGCGTCAGGCTTGGTTGAGTCTGATTTAGTTGCGTCAGGCTTTGCTGTGGCAGGTTGCGCAGGGTTGTCGGCAACTTTAACGACGGGCTTGGCGGGCTCATCAGGTCGCTTGCCTGTCAAATAATAATCCATCGCCATGCGCGCTATAGGCGCTGCAGCAGCTGCTCCAAAGCCGGCATTCTCTACAATCACCGCCAGTGCGATTCGGGGCTTATCGGCTGGTGCAAACGCGATGTACAGCGAATGGTCCCGCAAGCGTTCTGAAATTTTGCTGGCATCGTATTTAACATTTCTACTTAAAGCGGCAGCCTGAGCAGTCCCTGTTTTTCCGCCCGATATATACGGTGCATTAGCAAACGAACGCGCCGATGTACCTTCTTTCGTCACGCCTATCATGGCCTGCTTGATGAAATCTATATTGTCTTGCTTTAGAGGTATGCGGTAGCTTTCTTTGGGAACGGTTAGTTTGCGCGCTTTGGTGGTGCCGCTCTCGACCATTTTGACTAAGTGCGGCTTCATAACAATACCGTTGTTAGTCAGATTAGAAACGGCATGCGCCAACTGTAGTGGTGTGAATGAGTTGTATCCCTGACCTATGCCTACCGAGATTGTTTCACCGGCATACCATTTTTGCTGCTCAGGTTTTTTATAAGTTGATCGTTTCCATTCTTGCGAAGGAAGCACTCCACGGCGCTCGTTTTCAAGATCTATACCGGTTAGCTGACCAAAGCCCAGAGGCTTCATAAAATCGTGAATAGCATCAATGCCTAAATCGTTCGCCAGATTGTAATAGTAGGTATTACAACTTTGCACGATGGATTTATACATGTCGACACGCCCATGACCGCCTTCTTTATCGTCACGGAATTTGTTATTCCCGAACCAAAAATAACCCGGGTCAAAAATTGCCATGTCAGGTGTGCGCTTACCCAGCTCTAAAGATGCCAGCGCCATATAGGGCTTGAAGGTCGATCCCGGTGGATAGCTACCGATCAAAGGTCGATTCAGCAAGGGCTTATCAAGCGAGGTATTTAATTCTTCCCAACTTTTAGCATCAATGCCTTCGACGAATAAATTGGGATCAAATGTAGGCATAGACACATACGCCAATATATCGCCGGTAGAAGGCTCTATCGCTACCAATGCGCCACGTCTGTCACCAAAAGCACGCTCTATTATTTTTTGTAACTCTATGTCGACTGACAGGATCAAATTGTTGCCCGCCGTCGGCGCTGTACGAGACAAATTACGAACAGCGCGGCCACCGGCTGATACTTCGATTTCGTCGTAGCCTGTTATCCCGTGCAGCTCTCTCTCGTAGCTTTTTTCTATACCTTCTTTACCTATGTATTCTGTACCGCGGTAGTTCGCTGCATCGTCGCCACCCTCCAACCTTTCCGCTTCCGTTTTATTGACGCGGCCGATGTAACCGATCATGTGCGACGCTGTTTGCCCTAAAGGATATTGGCGGAACAAACGCGCTTGTATGTCCACACCCGGGAAGCGATAGCGCTGCGCAGCAAAGCGCGCAACTTCTTCATCACTTAGACGAGTACGAATAGGAAGGCTTTCAAATGTTTTTGATTCTTCCATTAAACGACGAAATCGTTTGCGATCTTTGGGTTGTATATCGACCAGCACGGCCAGCTCATCAATAACGGCATCCAGATTTCGTTCTATCTTGGCAGGCGTAATCTCCAGAGTGTAAGCAGAAAAATTTCGCGCCAAGACAACGCCATTTCTATCGACAATTAATCCGCGATTAGGTACCGCTGGCACAACAGAAATACGATTGCTTTCAGCGCGTTCAAAGTACTCGCTGTGTCTTACGGCTTGTAGCCAAAGAAACCGTAACATCAGCAAACCGAAGCAGACAAAAACTACCAGGCCCGCTACAGACAAGCGTAGTCTGAACAGTTGTAGTTCGCGTTCGGTATCTTTAATCTCAGTCATTGCTGCCCGTATCGGACCTTATGTACTTTGCGTGCTGAAACGACATCAGATAGGCCGTGTTTCATCGCGGTCCACGGCGCGTCGTTGTGGCGCCAGTAAAAGCCAGCAAACTACTGGCCAAATAATGGTGGCGACTATGCTTTGTGCGAAATATAACCAGCCTGGTAATTTGCCCGTGACTGCCAGCTGTATGAGCATCTGCACGATTTGCATTACTACCAGTAAAGGCAGCACATGCAGCGCCTGAACTGATGGCCTAAACCAAAGTACTCGTCGGTGTATGGTAATGGCGAAATACGAAAGCAAGGTGTAGGCTAGTGCGTTCTCGCCGAGCAATGAAGCGCTATGCACGTCCATCACCAGGCCCATCAAAAAAGCTATGCCTATACCGACTTTGCGTGGTTGATAGATACTCCAAAAAATCAGTGTAAGCGCTACAAAATCAGGCACCCATCCCCAGCTACCCCATGGGAATAGGTTCATGAAAAAGGCGGCTATCAAACTAAAGCCTATAAAGGCCGGATTGACCGGCAGCAGTATGTGGTCGCGATCTATCATGGTGCTTCCGGGTCTTTGCGGCGTTTGCGTGTATCGGTCTGAGTTGGTGCCTCTACCGGCGGTGGAGGTGCAGGCATTTGTTTAGCGTCAGCCAGCAAAACGAGCAACTGACGATGTCGGGCTATTCCAGCCGTTGGCTGTAAAAGTATGCGCGCAAAAGCGTCCGAGGTTTTAGCATCAACTGACACAACGGTAGCAACCGCCAGACCCGTAGGATAAACGCCGTCGATACCCGATGTTAGCAACACATCACCGCGCTGAATATCCGCATTCGATGCCATGAAACGTAATTCCAGCACACCCGTTTGACCACGACCATAGGCTACGCTGCGCACCCCACTGCGCAGCACCTGAACGGGAATCGCGTGATCTTTATCGGTGAGTAGCGTGACTTCGGATGTGAAAGGAAAAACGCGGGTGACTTGGCCAATAACACCTAAGTCATCAATGACAGGCTGACCGGGCTGTATCTGGTGACTGGATCCACGATCGATGATGATCTTGCGTGAAAAAGGAGCGCGCGCGTCGTACAGAATTTCACTCATTACCGACTTCAAGCTCAGTCGCTCAGACGCTGCCAGTAATTTGCGTAAATGCGCATTCTCGGCCAGAAGCTCTTGGCTTTGCTGAAGTTGCTGCGCATTGAGAACTTGCATTTCACGCATACGCTCATTTTCAGACTTAAGCGTGGTGAGTGAAGTGAAATACTCGCTGACAGCAAAAATTGCGTCGCGCGGCAGCATAGCAACTACTTGCAAGGGGTAGAGCGCAACTCCCACTACCTGACGTACCGCTGCCAATGCCTTTAAATGCGAATCAGCCATAAGAAGGCCAACGGCGATCAACGCGAAGAACAACATCTTGGCGCGCGCTGAGGCACCTTGTTTAAAGAGTGGTGGTGGGGTGTATTCC
>CAYUDI010000072.1:0-12373 GCA_964443585.1 uncultured Bifidobacterium sp. | reverse complement strand
TAATCGGCCTTGAATTAGGCATCACGGTTGCATCGATCGGTGTGCGTGCAGAATCTACCGGCGCACCCATTTGCTGGAATGGCGATGTGGTCGCCACGGCTAAACGCGATTTAGCAGCCGGTGAAACCCTGGATGGTGAAGGTGGATTCACGGTCTACGGCAAACTCTTACCAGCCAGTGAGTCGATCGCCTTGGGTGGTTTGCCCTTAGGCCTTGCGCATGGCGTTAAATTGATCAAGCCAGTCAAGGCCGGTGCAGCAGTGGGTTGGAATGATGTCGCCTACGATGCGCAATCAACTGCGGTGAAATTTCGTCGCGAGATGGAAACAGTGTTTGGTGCGAAGTCGTAACGGCTCAACGGACCTAAGCTGCACTAAAAATATCGGCCCATCAGAGGCCGATATTTTTTTATAGATTTTTCCAGGTTTTTTCTAGACTTATCAAAGTGACGTGGATATGGGTTTATCCAGATTGAGATCCAGCTTAGCAGCGATCTCTCGCATTTCGTCAGGTGATTTTTTGTCACCATACACTTCAACCAAGGCTGTGTAAGCAATCCATTTGGCGTCCACCTCGAAAAAATCGCGCAGGCTAGCTCGTGTATCGCTGCGACCAAAACCATCGGTACCCAATGTGACGTACTGTGCGGGTACGTAGGCACGTATACTTTCGGGTACAGCACGCACATAGTCTGATACCGCAATTACCGGCGCTTGGTTGCCCGACAATTGCTGAGTAACCCATGCAGGTTGTGCATCATGTTGCAAGCGACGTGTACGTTCACAAGCGATGCCGTCACGCGCGAGTTCTGAAAAACTGGTCACACTCCAGACTTCAGTACGCACGGAAAAAATACCTTCGAGCAGATCAGCAGCGGCCATCGCTTCTTTTAATAACGGGCCAGCACCGAGTAAGCGGACTTGCGGTTGCTCTGCTTTGGATACGCAATGCATGCCGCGCACTATTCCCTCGCGAGAAGATTCTGGCATGCTGGGTTGAGCTTCATTTTCATTCGTGACGGTCACGTAATAAAAGACATCTTCATTATTAGTTAGCATGCGCCGCATACCCTCATCGACTATCACGGCAAGTTCATATGCGAACGCTGGATCGTACGAAATGCAGTTAGGTATGGTGGCTGCTACCAGATGACTACTGCCATCCTGATGCTGTAATCCTTCGCCGCCTAGCGTGGTACGCCCCGAAGTGGCACCGATTAAAAATCCTCGAGCGCGTTGATCAGCAGCAGCCCAGATAAGATCACCTATGCGCTGAAAACCAAACATCGAGTAATAAATGTAAAACGGTAGCATAGGCAAACCATGCACCGAGTAGCTGGTAGCTGCTGCAGTCCGCGATTAAATGGCGCCGGCTTCGGTAATGCCTTCTTCCAAAATTTGTCCGTCCGTGGCTTCCCGATAATACAAAATAGAACCTATATCTTCGGGTTGATACAGCTGGCCTTGCGCTGAATAGATACCTACTTGCCGAAATAAATTCGCCATACCAAAGGTGCGCGCTTCATCAGCTACGATGGGAACGACATGTTTGCCTAGTTCTGCGTCCTTGAGCAAATTACCCATCATGCGAACTAATGCCATGGTGGTCGACATTTCTTTGCCGTTTGCATCCAATGCAAATTGAGCGTGGCTTGCGATGTCAGGAACCATAAGACGAGCAGGTTGTTTTGTGCGCTGTGGAAGATAGCCACCGAGTTGCTGACGTCGTTCTTGCAGATGGCGCATCTCTGCACTATCAGGCGAGGGTTTATAGAATTCCAGTTTTTCTATTTGATCTTCTGTGAGCGGCAGTTTGAATCGATCACGAAATTCTAGTAAATCGTGCAGCTCCAGTTTTTTCTGTTGATGCGTCGTCATTTTCCCCTGACCAGCTGTGCCCATGCCGAAGCCTTTTTTGGTTTGCGCCAAAATTACCGTGGGTCGGCCGTTATGGTTCGCTGCGGCATGATAGGCGGCATAAATTTTGCGCATGTCGTGGCCACCACGCTTTAGCCTGTCGATTTCATCATCAGTGAGCGTGTCGCCTATGGCTTTGAGTACAGGATTTTGACCAAAAAAATGTTCACGATTAAACGCGCCATCATTCGCCGCAAAGGTTTGCAGCTGACCATCAACCGTGCGATTTAATGCATCGACTAATTCACCGGTGTGATCCCGCGCCAACAAGGAATCCCAGTCCGAGCCCCACAATAATTTGATGACATTCCAGCCCGCGCCACCAAACAGCGTTTCCAGTTCATCGACTATGTGGCCGTTACCACGCACCGGACCATCGAGTCGTTGCAAATTGCAGTTAATAACAAACACTAAGTTATCGAGTTTTTCACGTGAGGCCAGCGACAAAGCCGCTAATGATTCAGGTTCATCCATTTCGCCATCACCAAACACGCCCCATACCTTGCGTGGTTGTGCTTGCATTAATCCGCGATGCTCTAAATAACGCATGAAGCGCGCTTGATAGATTGCACTGATGGGCCCTAGACCCATAGAGCCAGTGGGGAACTGCCAAAAGTCGGGCATGAGCCAAGGATGCGGATACGATGACAATCCCTGTACGCCGCGTTGTTTAGCTTGTATCTCTTGACGATAGTGCGCGAGGTTGTCTTCGCTCAGGCGTCCTTCCAGAAAAGCACGGGCATAAATACCAGGAGCTGAGTGCGGTTGAAAGTAAATTAAATCACCGCCGAAATCAGCGGTGCGCGCACGGAAAAAATGATTGAAGCCGACTTCGAATAAATCGGCTGCTGAGGCATAGCTGGCGATATGCCCGCCAAGTTCACCGTAGGCGCGATTGGCACGTACCACCATAGCCAAAGCATTCCAGCGCAAGATACTCGCGATGCGCTCTTCGAGATTGACGGCATCTGAGCCACCTGGATAGGCTGGTTCATCGGTGGCGCGTATGGTGTTGATGTAGGGCGTAATGCGTGCGTCGCGCCAATTAAGTCCCGCATCGCGTGCCGCGGAGGACAGCTTAGAGAGCAGAAAGCGCGCACGCTCTGGGCCTGCGCTAGTCAACACAGACTGCAGCGAGGCTATCCATTCAGCGGTTTCTTGTTCATCGATATCGGTGTGTCGGACCAAATGGTCGGGAGTGCTCATGTCCATGGCAATCAAAAAAGAGGAGTGTTTGATGCCATTAAGTTATGCTATTTTAATCGGCAGGTGCTGCTGAAAAAGTTCGTAATATCTATAGAATGCAGCATAAAATACTGAAAAATTATAATTTATTGGATAGTAATGATGGAAAATCTTGATATTACAGATCTTAAAATATTGACATGCTTGCAGCAGGACGCCAGCTTAACCAACGTCGAGCTGGCAGCGAAAGTCAGCCTCTCGCCATCGCCCACCTTGGCGCGCGTCAAAAAACTCGAAGCCGATGGTGTAATCTCCAATTACGTCGCTTTAGTTGATCCGCATGCCTTGGGTTTAAAGGTCAATGTGTTTGTACGTGTGTCATTAGAAAAGCAAGAGGCCGCTGCTCTTGAGCGATTTGAAAAAGCGGTGAGTCATTTCGATGAAGTGATGGAGGTCTATCTCATGACGGGTGATGAAGATTATTTGCTGCGTATTGTGGTACCGGATTTGCAGGCATTGGAGCGCTTCATACTCGATAACCTAACCCGTATACCTGGTATTAAAAACATCAAATCCAGCTTTGCACTCAAACAGGTGAAATACAAAACAGCGTTACCTATCAGTGGTCATGTGCGTTAACGCAGTAAAACAGAGCTAACCGTTATACCGTTGTTTGGAAAACAGATAGCTGTGACTAAACGAGCCGTCTATTCGCGCCATCTACTCATGCTGTCTATTCAATTTATTACTTTCAAAACGCACTAGTAGTAGCCAGTGCAGTAGCCAATCCATGTGTGCACGATTCGTCATCAGCTAACAAGCGCTGTTGTGGATTTTCTACGTCCATGCAAAGTCGCAACCCCTTTCTAATACACCGTTAATGCAGCCGAGATCACTTTTTTAGCGGATGTTTATCCGTTAAATGTGACGGATGGAACGTATCTGTCGAAAGCGCACAGACGTTAAGCAATAAAGCCTAGGGGGAACATGATGCTGTCTGGTTACATACATGATGCGCAGGGAGTAGTTAATCAATGGCTAAATAGCTTGGGAGAAAATCGAGGAACGCTGACCTTAGATCACCAAGGGAATTGTTTTTTAGTGTCTGACAATGAAGTGGGCTTAGCTATTTCTTGTGGCAAGGAAAGTCAGCAGGTTGTGGTGATGGCGCACCTTTTGAATGTACCCATACCGCTGAGTGCTCGCCTCTACGAGGAACTGCTCGCAGTGAATATCAATGTGGAATACACCGCGGGTGCGCAACTTTTTTTTGACAAAAAGACACGCACGATAGGGCTGTTAGTTGCCAGAGATATTAGTTCGTTGGACGAAATCTCATTTCGCAATCTGCTGACTAATTTTAAGAATAAGGCGCTGGAGATAAGAGAATTAGTAAGTGCGCTGCTGTATGACGCACCGGCCTTAGCGTCAGGTATGCAGCCCGCGGATCACTCGCTGGCCACTTACTTCCATCACCGATAGAGGGAGGGCACGTGAACCCAACCTCAGGCGTTAGAACACAAACCATGACTGACGTAGGAGTCGCCTCGGCCGCTCAGGACGTCAAAATAGCAGCATTTCGCGCAGCATCCGACGTATCGTCATTTTTTCAATCTGCGATAGAACAGATAGGCTCAAAAATTAGTGCATTGAGCGAGCCTGTTACCCATGTTAGTCAGTTCGTACCACCAGCAGCGACTACGAATGCGGCCCCATTAGTGCAAGCTCAACAGGCGCAAAATCCTGTCAATGTCAGGGACTATGGCAAGCCTCACCCCAACGTACGTTTTGCCGCAGGCGTGAATGCTCAAGACAAATTTTATGAGGTGACCGACATCGGTTTGCCCTACGGAACAGCGACTACATGGGAGCAACATAATCAAGCCAAAGTCGCACGTCCCGACCCGACAAGCTACTTAGATCCCACTTACATTGAGCAACACCTAAGTTTGTTTGATCAGGGTGCCGTGTCATTCATTACCCCTCCGGGGCTCGAAAAATTTACTGTCGGCTTTAATCAATCTGTTTTTCATGGAAGGCAAGAAGGCTTGTTTGTATTGCCCGCAACGTGGGCAAAAGAGATGATTGCAGAGGCGCGATCGGATCCAGCGGTGGCAGCTAAAAAGCAAGGAACAGCAGAGTGGCGCCATGAACTTCTAAAAGTAGTTGAGCAAAAAATGGGAATTCCTGCTGGCTGCTGGAGTAACCAAAGTACTAAACTGCTGGCCGTATTTATAGAGAATCCGCGTGACCTCAATTTGCGTTTAGTAAACGGGCGCGAGCAAGGTGCAAACGTTGAATGGCGACCGGGTGGCTACACAATGGGTGGCGTACCCGAAGCAATGGTTGATAAGGTGCCTTTGGATCAAGGTATGGGCATACCCTTTCAAGCTCTGGAGGAAGTTTTAGACGATCGTTTATTTAGTACCGAAAGGATAAGTTGATATGAGACCTGAAATCGTGAAGTACGAAGCAGGCAGATATGCGCTACTTAAAATAGACGATCGTTTTTATGCGAGTGTGGTTTGCGGAAGTTCTGCAGGTTACACGTTGAATATTCCAATCACCGTTGAACAAGTAGATGATGTCATGAACGACGAGGCCTTACTTGAGCAATTAGTGAGTGAAATCGCGTTTGCTCCCAAGCGCTACCTAGCGCAACATATTAATTTTGACAGCTAGCTTTGTTGGGCTTATCTCATCTGGTGTGAAATGAGCGCCTTCTTTAAAAATACGTTTACTGTTTTTGAAAAAAAAGCGTGCCTAGCAATGCAGAATTGATCTGTAAATTGTATATTTAAAAATATCAAACTCTGCTTTGCATGCAAACAGGAGAGTCATAAAACCGACTCACCCAGCAGTGCTCATTTGCGTTGACGCAGGAGGTCACAGTAAATATTTGCATTGCACTATGAAAGTTGTGGAGTCTCAATGACGCTGAAGTGCATGTGGCGAGAATCGCTATGACTTCAAAACTCATTCGAGGACTCTATGGAACATGAAAACATGCAAGCGAAACAGCACTACGATCCGGATCGTTTGCTGGCATCGTTAATTAGTAAACTCAATCTTAAAAACGATGCAGCTCTTTCGCGCGCACTGGAAGTCTCACCACCTGTCATAAGCAAAATACGGCATCGGCGTCTGCCTGTAACAGCATCTCTGCTGATTCGTATGCATGAGGTGAGTGCTCTGTCGATTGCGGAGTTACGTCATTTGATGGGTGACAGACGCGGTAAATTCAGAATCAGCGACAAGCATTTCAAACCGAAGCTTAGCTCATAGAATTGATCGCTGACAGATCATCAGGTGTGTTGATATTTAAAAATGCCGTCCTGTCGTCGAAGAGCACCTGCGTGTGATCAAGGCTTAGCAGCCACGCGATAACTTTGCGGTCACCCTTGTTAATGTAATCGTTGAGATTAACCAGGGTGTCGCGCCCTAGCAGACAGAATACCGGATGATGTTCTGTCTGATTCTCGTTCATGGTCACTGCGTAGGCTGCTTGAGCCCCCGAAGAAATCAGAGCCTCACCTAAACGGCTAGCCAAGTCGGTGGGTAGAGAAGGGCAATCACACGGCACGCTTAGCAGGTAAGGAGTGGTGCATTGATGTAATCCTGCGTGCAAGCCCGCCAGTGGGCCAGCATATCCGCTGATCACATCCGACAGTACGGGCAAGCCAAATGCTGCATAATCGTCGAGGTGACGATTAGCATTAATCATCAGGGGGCCAACTTGCGGTTGAAGGCGTTCTATCACGTGCCGTACCATGGGACGGTCGCCTAGCCGTTGTAAGCCTTTATCGCGACCACCCATGCGAGTACTTAATCCCCCTGCCAGGATGAGTCCACTGATATCGCTCACAGGGAGATTCATGCCGTGCTCGTGCGATTTGTTTTATGACTATGCAAAGGCTTCACTCAAGGTCAGAATTTCACCCGTGTGTGCGGCACTGTAGCCAGGGAGTTGATTAACGACCTGACGAAAGCTTGGTGATCGTAAAACAGCAATCAGCAGCTTTAATGTGGGTTGATTCAGCACTTCTGCATTGACTGCAAAGAAGTAACGCTCGCTTACCAAGGGTATGAAATCAAGTTTGAAACGCTCTGCTGCCGTTTGCACACCAAAGCCCACATCGGCCATGCCGCTTGCAATAAATGCGGCAACGGCAGAATGTGTAAATTCAGTATTTTCAAAACCAGTGATTTGTGTCGGTGAGATCCCAACTCGCTGCATCATGAGTTCTAGCAGCATGCGCGTGCCCGAACCAGCTTGTCGATTTACGAATCGAACATCACTACGCGACAAATCATTAATGCTCTGTATGTTAAGTGGGTTACCAGGATTAACGAACAAGCCTTGCGAGCGCACAGCTAAATGAATCAGCTGATGTGTTTTTGGATCTAACCATCGCCTGTAGCGCTCCATGGCAGGTATTTCGAAGTCACCCAAAGGCACATGAAAACCGGCTAAGTCGCACTCGCCGCGGGATAGCGAGGCAACCGCATCACTGCTATTGCGATACCGCAGATCGATAGATAAACCCGATTCTCCCGCTTGTTTGAGAAAGGCAGCCACCGCAAATCCATGGCTGGCATCCAGGCGTATCATTGATCCGTGACTACCCACCGTTTTACCAAGCTCTGCTTCCAGTTCAGAAGCCAAGCTGTCCAGGGTGGGTGAAAGTCGGGCGGTGACGCGGCGATCGGCCCAGAGTAGTTTTTCTGCCAGAGCTGAGAGTTGTGTTCCCCGACCACGCCCCGTTTGCATCAAGCTATGTCCAAATAAAGCTTCCGCATCGCGCAGCAAACCCCAAGCATACCGGTAGGATAGTCCTACGGACTGAGCAGCTCGGGCAATGGAGCCAGTTTCTTCGATCGCACGCAGCAGCGACAAAAGCACCGCCGTATCAAGTGCTTTACCTTCGTCGCGCTTGATTTCCCAGTGAGGATTGATCTTAACCTTGAACATTATGATAAGTTTTGCATATTGCGGATTAGAATAGGCAGTGCTAGTTTCCGCGCTGGGTAAGAGTAACAATGTAGCAGACTGACTTGCGCAAGTGCAGGGCAGACCTGTAAAAAAAATCATATATAGGCCGCAGTTACAGGGCAGACCTCTGGAGGAGATATGGGTTTTTCTGATTTGCTGGCAAAAGAAAATACGATCGCAGGCTCGGGCTTTAACCGTTGGCTAGTACCGCCAGCGGCACTTGCGATTCATTTATGCATAGGCATGGCCTACGGTTTCTCCGTGTTTTGGAAACCCTTGGGCAATGCGCTTATCGGCCCCGATGGCGCACCGCTGGCGGCCTGCGCAGCCGGAGCGACAACCTTTGGCGATAAGCTGGCGGGCACCGGACGCGCACTATTTGCCACCGACTGCAACTGGACGCAATTTGATCTAGGGTGGATGTACACGCTCTTTTTCGTTTTACTTGGTTGTTCAGCGGCGATCTGGGGTGGATGGTTAGAGCGTGCTGGTCCTCGCAAAGCGGGCTTTGTCTCAGCCATTTGCTGGTGTGGCGGCTTACTGATCTCTGCGTTCGGCGTGCATCAACATCAACTGTGGATGATGTGGTTAGGCTCGGGCGTGATAGGTGGCGTGGGTCTGGGCTTAGGCTATATCTCGCCTGTATCAACCTTGATTAAATGGTTTCCCGACCGGCGCGGCATGGCTACTGGCATGGCCATCATGGGCTTTGGCGGCGGCGCGATGATAGGGTCGCCCTTAGCCACGCTACTCATGGGTAAATTTGCCAGTCCCGGTGACCCGGGCGTATGGCAAACCTTTGTCACCTTAGCGGTTGTGTATTCGGTATTTATGTTCGCTGGCGCGTTTGGCTACCGCGTGCCTGCTACCGGATGGAAGCCCGAGGGTTGGGAACCACCAGCCGCTGCCGGCACCAATGCCATGATCGCGGCTAACCATGTACACCTGCAAAATGCGCACAAGACCCCGCAGTTTTGGCTCTTGTGGGTGGTTTTGTGCATGAACGTTTCCGCTGGCATAGGCATCATTGGGGCGGCGTCGCCTATGTTGCAAGAGACCTTTGCAGGCGCTTTGATCGGTCAACCTGACATAGGTTTTGCCGACCTCAAACTCAACAAAGAATTGCTTGCCGGTGCGGTTGCTATAGGTGCGGGTTTTGTAGGGTTGATTTCTTTGTTTAATATTGGTGGCCGCTTTGTATGGGCTTCCTCATCAGACAAACTCGGACGTCGTCCCACCTATGTGATTTTCTTCATTCTCGGTATAGCCATGTATGTGTTGGCTTCGGTAGCCGCCGGATGGAAGTCACTGCCTATTTTTGTTTTTTGCTTTTGCATCATTGCGTCTATGTATGGCGGTGGTTTTGCGACCATACCAGCGTATTTGGCCGATATGTTTGGCACTCAATTTGTAGGAGCCATACACGGTCGGTTACTCACAGCGTGGTCTACCGCCGGAATTTTGGGCCCGGTTGTTGTCAACTACATGCACGATGTACGTCTTGAGCAAAAAATCCCGTTTGATCAAATTTACGGTCCGATTTTTTATGTTTTGGCCGCTATGCTGGTGGTGGGTTTGATTGCGAATTTGTTGGTGCGTCCTGTGGCAGATAAATATTTCATGACGGATGCTGAACTCGCGTTTGAAAAACAACTCGCACACGAGCGTTCACTGGCGTCTGCAACAACAGGCACTGCGGGTACTGATGGCACGAGTGGTGCAGCGGTTGCACCGCTAGCGTGGTTGGCTGTGGGCTTGCCACTGGCCTATGGCATTTGGGTGACGTTACAAAAATCAGCTGTACTTTTTAAATAAACGAGACCTTCTCGCTGCGCAGAGGGCGGGCTCGCTGAGCCCGCCCTCTGACGTTTTTGGCGTAGTAGTTTAGACTTGTAGGGATGCTGATTTAGTGTGAATTTTATAGCGAGCCAGCGCAGCTGTACGACGCGAGGTTACGTTAAGCTAGGAGTTGGCCTTGTTCCTTCACTTGAGTAACGATTCGCTTTTATTTATTCAGTCCTTCCTTAGCGATCTATTGATCAGGAGACGTAATGAGCATCACCATTGAACTTGTACGTAGCGCTTTATCGCAGGTTGTTGACCCCAATACCGAGAAAGATTTCATTACCAGCAGATCAGCTAAAAATATACAAATTAGTGGTGCCGATGTCAGTCTCGATATCGAGCTGGGATATCCCGCTAAAAGTCAGTTGCATATCATTCGTGAGAGCGTTGCAAAGGCACTCGAAGCGATTCCAGGCATAGGTAAGGTCAACATCACCATAGGGTCTAAAATTGTGGCGCACTCCGTACAGCGCGGCGTCAAGTTGATGCCCAATGTGCGCAACATCATTGCAGTAGCTTCCGGAAAAGGCGGTGTAGGTAAATCCACTACCGCCGTTAATCTGGCACTAGCATTGGCCGCCGAAGGCGCGAATGTAGGCTTACTCGACGCCGATATTTATGGACCGTCACAACCGATGATGATGGGTGTGTCCGGCAAACCTGAATCGCATGACGGTAAAACCATGGAGCCACTCGAAAACTATGGCGTCCAGGTCGCTTCCATAGGTTTCATGATAGACCCCGATCAGCCCATGGTGTGGCGCGGACCTATGGTCACTCAGGCACTACAGCAATTACTAGAGCAAACCAACTGGCGTGATCTGGATTATTTAGTGGTGGATATGCCGCCAGGAACAGGTGACATACAACTCACGCTTTCACAAAAAGTCCCCGTAACAGGTGCTGTGATAGTCACAACACCGCAAGATATAGCGCTGCTTGATGCGCGCAAAGGTTTAAAGATGTTCGAGAAGGTGGGTATTCCTATCCTCGGAATTATTGAAAACATGAGTACCCATATTTGCAGTAACTGCGGACATGCTGAGCCCGTATTTGGTGAGGGTGGCGGTACCAAAATGTGTCAAGAGTACGGTGTTGAGTTTCTGGGTGCCTTGCCATTGACGATGTCGATACGCCAGCAGGCTGACTCCGGAAAACCTACGGTGGTTGCAGACCCCGACGGACAGATAGCAGATATTTATAAGCAGATAGCTCGCAAGCTGGCCGTGTCAGTCGCAGAAAAAGCCAAGGACATGAGCAGTAAATTTCCCAGCATCGTCATTAAAAATGATTAGGTTTATACAGCGTGAATTTTATGGCGAGCCAGCGTAGCTGTACGACGCGGGACAAAGTTTACTAGGGCATTGCGGAACGATGAAAATGTACAATTTTCCATAGCCCTGCATGTTTTTTAAGAACGATGCTTAAGCGACCCAATGCAAGCTCTGTATGATCGTTTTCTGTGATGGTTATTTTATTCAATGCAGTAACTGTAGCGACATCATTGCTTACTGCACCAATCACGACGTCCGTTAGCACAGAAACATAGCGTTTCGTTTGTACTAAACTGCTTTCAAAATAGTGTCGTATACCTTCGGGGCCAGTCACCACGGTTTTGCTGGTAGTGCCTATGAAAACAGCGTCCGGAGCAAACAGACTCATAACCGTATCGGTATCTGACTGGGTAAAGGCTGAGGACCATCGTTCAACAACCTCCAAAGCTTCGTTGATAGTGTTTGTCATGAGGATTTGTTCAGTGGATGTGTAATATTTTTTTATTTGGTCCGTTGACTACGATTGCTCGAGGTGAATTAGATTGTGCGCCCCTAATGACCTGAATAGTCTTAATTTGCGGTGTTGTTAGCATTAAAGCAAGCAGCTTAGTTTGCCATGCTGGTGGGTTGTAGATTACAGTAGGTACCAGGGTCGGTTTATGTCAGTTTACGGGAGAAAAAAATGGTTGGATTAATTGTCTTTGTAGTTTCACTGCAGGCTGAAATTAATGTATCAAATCATGTTGATAAAGCCGATTGTTTAGTTGCTGCTGACGCGATTAAAACGAGCTCTGATGTGCAGAATGTACGTTGCATTGCCTTCAAGCCGAAAAGCGTAGAAGAAAGCTAATAACAAGTTCGATAGCTCGTCGATGAGATGTCCAGAAGGTTCTCATCGCCGAGTAATTTATGTTTAGTATCGGTTGTATTGTTCCAAAGCTTTGCGCATAGATTTTTCACGTTCAATGATGGGAATCATCTTTGATTCTTTATCGTCGTACAAAGCCAAAAATTCAATCACCTTCTCTGCCGCTGCAGCAGGTACTACGACCACACCATCCGCATCAGCGACGATATAGTCGCCGGGATGCACCATGATCTCACCGCATTTAACCGGGATTTGTTTATCAACGCTAATCATCCTACCCACCGACGTAGCA
>CAYUDI010000071.1:11966-12413 GCA_964443585.1 uncultured Bifidobacterium sp. | reverse complement strand
CGGTGGACTGTTACCAATGATGGGATTCGGCTGTCGCATCAGATTGTGACCCCTGAAGGTATCGTTAAGGGTACGTAGGAAAAATATGGCTACTTTTAAGCCTTACTTCCCGAATGTTTCCCGATTGGAACATACGGATGCCATACTGTCAACGTCTCAGAGCCAGCAAAATCAATGACTTAGCATATTAAAAAGATAATTAAGCAATTTAAACTTACAAATCACCCCCTTTGAGCACTGGCTACAATGTCAGCGTTCTGTCCCAGGGGATCGGAGAAATGCAGATGCATCTACTGCTGCCTATCGTTTTTACACTATCGCCCGTGATCGCTTGGTGGATGGATGCACCTTGGCTCACACTCTTGCTTGCCGCCGTGGTCATTCCAGTCGCTGAATGGTTATTGCAAAACCGACCATCGTTTACGCCCAGCTATCGCTGGGGTACCT
>CAYUDI010000071.1:0-11956 GCA_964443585.1 uncultured Bifidobacterium sp. | reverse complement strand
CTCGCTGTGCTGATAGTTGCATTCAGCCTGATATGGCTATCGCAAACCATGGAATGGGATGAGCTGGTGTGGCTTGCGCTGTCATGCGGGTATGTCTGTGGGGGTATTGGCATCGTGCTCGCGCATGAGCTTGGGCACCGACGGACTATGCTTGATCGCTTGCTGGCGCGCGCCCTGCTCACTTCTATAGCCTATGGGCACTATGTGCTGGAGCATAATCGTGGTCATCATCGTCATGCGGCAACGTTGCATGACCCGGCCACTGCACGTCGGCATGAAAGTCTATGGCGTTTCATGCCACGCTATTTTTTTGGCGTGTTTAGAGACTCGCTCACACTATCGCGCGAACAATCAGGCAAAACAAATGAAGCCTTGCTGCTCACCGCAATTACTCTCTCGCTCTTTTTGATCGTGATGTATTTCGCGGGCTGGAAAGGGCTACTGTTTTGCACCATTCAAGCAGGACTGGCGCAGGCTCTGGTGGCCACCATTGATTATGTTGAACATTGGGGCCTTGAGCGTCGCATCATCGATGGCAAACCCGAACGTATGAATGCCAGCCACATCTGGGACTGCGCTAATAGCGTGTCTGATGCTTTATTGTTTAATCTGCCCAGACATGCATCGCACCATTTGACCCCCTCGCTCACCTGCGATCAGCTCCACCGGGTAACCGGGTCGCCGCAAATGCCTACCGGTTATGCAGGCATGGTCTTGCTGGCTGTTGTGCCACCGCTTTACAAAAAAATTATGACCCCACGACTACCCGTGGGTACTAACTAAACATAATTACCAAATAATGTGGAGACTTTGCGATGGACACAAAAAAATTAAAAGAACTGCAGTGGAAAGTATTTCAAAACGTCGCCGCTGCACAGCTAGTGCCGCTCATGCGCATAGGCGATGAACTCAAGCTCTTTACTATCCTCGCTGATGTAGGCCCCTGTAAAAATGCCGACTTTGCCAAAGCCGCTGAGATTGATGCACGCTACAGCCTAGAATGGCTATCAGCCATGTGTGCTGCGGGCTATGCTTCGTATGACAGCGACGAAGGCAAATTTTTTCTCAGTGATGAGCAAGCCGCTGTTTTTGCACATGAAGACAGCACCTCGCTAATGATAGGTGCCTATGACAGCTTGGCAGCGAGTGTGATGGATGAACCTAAAATTCGCGCTGCTTTCAAAACAGGACAAGGTGTCGCTTGGGGCGAACATCATCAGTGCTATTTCCGTGGTACGGCGCGTTTTTTCAAACCTGTTTATAAATCAAATTTAGTCTCACGCTGGTTACCTAAAATTCCTGCCTTGACTGAAAAACTCAGCGCTGGTGGGAGTTTTGCTGATGTGGGTTGCGGCCACGGTGTATCCACCATGCTGATTGCTGAGCACTTTCCTGCGTCGCAGGTGCATGGCTTTGATTTTCATGGGCCATCCATCGATGAAGCGAAACGACTAGCTGCCGAAGCTGGGCTGTCATCACGAATCACGTATGAGACACGCAGCGCAAAAGACTATCAAGGTAAATTTGATGCGATTGCTTTTTTCGATTGCCTGCACGATATGGGGGATCCCGTAGGTGCGGCTCAACATGCCTACACGCAGTTAAATGATGATGGCCTGTTAGTCATTATTGAGCCCTTTGCCAACGACACATTAGAAGAAAATTTGAATGTAATCGGACAAATGTTTTACTGTGCCTCTACCATGGGACGTGTACCCGCTTCTTTGGCACAAGACGTCGGTTTGGCACTAGGGGCGCAAGCCGGCCCTGCCCGACTCACCATGGTGCTGCAACAAGCTGGCTTTAAGAACGTCGATATCGTCGCCACTACCGCCACTAACATGGTGATGTGCGCAACTAAATAAGCGAGAAACTCATGAGCACCATCACACAATTACGTCGCATACTAAAAGAAAGTCACACGATAGCGATCGTTGGCTTATCCGCTGATTGGTACCGGCCTTCGTACTTTGCTGCCAAGTACATGCAAGAGCACGGCTTTCGGATTATTCCAGTCAATCCAAAATACACAGAAATACTGGGTGAAAAATGCTATCCCGATCTGAAATCCATACCTGATAAAGTGGACATGGTGGATGTGTTTCGCAAAAGCGCTGATTGCGCACCTATAGCCCATGAAGCCGTTGCCATCGGTGCCAAAGTGCTTTGGTTGCAGATAGGTGTGGAAAATGATGAGGCACGCGATATTGCACAACAAGGTGGGCTCGCGTTTGTACAAAACCGCTGCGTAAAAATTGAATATGCGCGTTTGTTTGGTGGCCTGTCTTGGTTTGGTGTGAACACCCGCATTATTTCTGCCCGCCGTCCGGTGTAAGCCGATTGCATTTCATTACTTTATACCGATATATCGACGGACTCATTTACTGATTGATTGACTGATTAATTTACGGATTACATCGCTATGTCCCAAGATCATATTTACGATTTCGATACGCTCTGCCTGCATGCTGGCCAGATACCCGACGCAGCAACCGGTGCGCGTGCTGTACCTATTTATCAAACAACCTCGTTTGTGTTTGACAGCGCAGAGCATGCCGCCAGTCTGTTTAATTTGCAGACCTTTGGTAACGTGTATTCGCGCTTGTCTAACCCTACCGTAGCGGTATTAGAAGAACGTATCGCCGCGCTGGAAGATGGTCGTGCAGCCGTAGCTACCAGCACCGGCATGGCGGCTCAGATGATTGCCATGTTAAATATTTGCGAAGCCGGTGATGAAATCGTTGCAGCGCGGACGCTGTATGGCGGCACACACACGCAGTTAGATGTCAATTTTCGCAAGCTGGGTATTAACACTATCTTTGTTGATTCTGATGATCCTGAAAATTTTGCCAAGGCCATCACGCCTAAAACCAAACTTCTGTATGCAGAAACCATAGGCAATCCGTCGATGAATGTGTTGGACATAGAAAAAGTCGCAGCAATTGCTGCACAGGCTGATCTACCGCTCTTTATCGACAACACCTTTGCCAGTCCGTATTTGTGTCGTCCATTTCAGTGGGGCGCTGCCGTAGTGATGCATTCGGTGACTAAATTTTTAGGTGGGCATGGCACCACCATGGGTGGTGCGATTGTTGAATCAGGAAAATTCAACTGGGGTAATGGAAAATTTCCGACCATGACCGATCCGTCACAGGGGTATCACGGTGTGCGATTTTATGAAACCTTTGGAGACTTTGGTTTCACCATGAAATGCCGTATGGAGGGCTTGCGTACCTTTGGCCCCGCATTGTCGCCCATGAATGCTTTCATGCTGTTGCAAGGCGTAGAAACGCTGCATCTGCGCATGGAACGTCACTGCAGTAACACCATGACGATCGCCGAGTATTTATCGACGCATCCGAAAGTCTCTTGGGTAAATTACCCCGGTTTAAAAAACAATCGCTATCATGCATTGGCCAACAAATACCTGCCTAAAGGTGCTGGTGCTGTTTTATCGTTTGGCGTGAAAGGCGGTGCAGCTGCTGGACAAAAATTTATAGAGAATGTGGAATTTTTATCGCATCTGGCTAATATTGGCGATGCGAAAACGCTGGTTATTCATCCTGCCTCAACGACGCATCGTCAACTCAGCGAAGAACAACAAATCGCAGCCGGTGTGCCGCCCGACTTGATACGTTTAGCCGTCGGCATAGAATCGGTAAACGATATTCTTTGGGATATAGATCAGGCGCTGTCCAAGACCTGATGAGTGGCTAACTCAGGCGAGTAAGCGCTGTACCAGCCACACGGTGGAGATAGCCAATACGGCGAGGGAACCCCATACCATGATGCGTCGCTTGGTTTGTTCTGAACGAACCAGCAAGATAACGGGGAGCGCTACAACGATTACGATCGACAACTGACCAAACTCGACACCTACATTAAACGCAATCAGCGTTTCTAAAAAATAGGATGACGACAAGCCTAAATCTTTAAGTCCGTTGGCAAAGCCCAATCCGTGAATGAGTCCAAATCCAAAGGCTAGTTGCCAATGATTGAGCTGATATTTTTTCTGTAGATTCAATACAGCGGACGCCATGATAGAAAAAGCGATCAGTGACTCAATCAATTTTTCTGGAAATGACACCAGATTAAACGTTGCCAGACCCAGGGTGATAGAGTGAGCAATGGTGAATGCGGTAATCACTTTTAAGGCAAAAAATTCTGCCTGACGGTTAGCTCTGATGTTGGATGGCACCTCATCCGCTATAGCAAGATCAGCACGTCTTTTCCATAGCATGACACCCGGCAGCAACAGCGTGAGTAAAAACAGCAAATGATCAGCGCCATTCCAAATATGTTTGGCTCCTTCTTTGGCAAACAAAAAAATCGTAGAAATACGCTTAGTCTCACCCAAAGCAAATCGCTGCACTGCATTGGATTGATCAATGACAGAAGAAATTTCATCGCCATTGAGCGCTAAGCGAAGAAAGGCGCGACCCAGCCTATCGTTCTGAGTAAAAAACTCATAGCGAATCACGACAAACTTCGCACTTGATTCCATAGCAGGGCCAACGAATTGCTGTCGCACATACAAGCCATCGTTATGCACCGTGACTGATTGCGCAGTAAATGCTAGCGGTATCAGATGCTCATCGATTTCAAGCTTTAAGGATTTTTGAATCGCCTCAGTAATGGGCTCTTGCAGAGATTTGAGTTGATCGGCCGTGGGGGGCGGGTCGCTCTCTTTACCAGGCTTTTGTAATAAGTTACCCAGATCGCGAACATAAAAATCCAAGTCAACGGCGAGATGACCATCCACTTGTCGAATATTGAGGTAGCTATTACCAGTTTGATGCGCATAGCAAGTACTTAACGCGCCCAAGGCAAGCCATGCGCAGCAGCCCAATAAACAATGCTTCAGTCGCAATGCCAACAAAAAACTCACGCACTTACCAACGCTGCACAGCATGATTATTGGGCCAATGCTTCAAGTGTCAGTAGTTTCAAGCTCTGCGGAAAATCCTTGTGCAACTCTTGAACCATTTTTTTGTATTTTTTTTGCCCGTCGTCTTTGGTCACGACTTGCTGATTGATCGCCTGCAAATAATGTATTCCGAGTATGAAGCGAACTTCTTCGGCACTAACCATAGGATGTTTTGATTTCAACAGTACTTCGCCCAGGCCTATCATTTCTATCAATTCATCTTTGGATTGCGAGAACGGTATAAGAGGATTGTCAGCAAAGCTGTCATAGAAGTGGCTCTTCAACAGCATGTAACGCGCATGATCGATAAACGGCGCCTTGGGATCCAGTTTTATCGCTTCGCGGTAGGTCTGTAAATGCGATACATAAAGACCCGTTTTAGGCGATGCTTCTAGCTTGTCCGGTGTGCGAGCTAATTCATTTAACAGTAATGACGTCTCCAGGCCTTTGACGATGCCATGGCTAATCATGTCTTGGTTAAATAGCTCTCTGAGTTCATCAAGCGTGACAGCAATTTGATATTTTGCCTTGGCACGGGCCGTAGCAGGCGCAGTAGAGTCGGCAACCGCATGCATTTCCTGTAGTTTGGCTAAATAACTTTTTCTGGCTTCGCTATTGATGGAATCATGCGCTACCACTAATGGAGTGGTAAGCGCACTAACAACAATAATAATCCCCAAAAAAAAGGGTCGTAAATTCATCATCATGACTCGGCTGGCTTATCAGGCATGTCGAGTTTTTCGCCATTAAAATAGGCTTTGGCGCCGGCATGAACAGCCATACCAAATTTGCCTTTGCCTGGATTGACCAATTGCAGTTTATCGGCCTCTTGCATCAATGATGCTGCGATCAAAAATCCGTGATGTAAAGGCAGATCTGAACGCGTAATCAAAAGATATTTGCCGTTATCAACTAAAACTTCCAATGGCAGCGGCGCATAATCTTCAAACGGCGGTGAACCTGTAAACATCAGACGTGCATGCATGTAGGACAAAACAGTCAGCTTGCTCTGATTGGATTTCAATAAAGCAGCGATGCGCGGCATATCATGCGCACGACTGACCATTGCACGACTAAGCGGCAGTTTTTCACGTAACACAGCTACCCACTCGTCTCCAACCTCGTCGCCGGGTAAATCCGCATGCGAGGTCAGTATCTGCAGATGACGCTTACGGAAAACATCCCATTGTGCGTACGGGGTATGAGCGAAACTCGAAATAGCGGGAAATGTAATACCAGCTAGCAGGCTAAGTGCTCGGGTAATGAATTGTCTTCTGAACATGGGCTTTCCAAAAAAAGAGCGAGGTAAAACCTCGCTCTTAAGTGTGCTTCATTCCAATGATTTATTTGTCAAAAATATTCATTGGGCAAATCGTTGTTACCGCGTAGTTAGGAACGTCAACGACGTTACTGATGCGCAGATCGCAAGCAACGCTGGTTACAACAAATGCTTGCTCTTTCGTCAGACCTTTCGTGGTCTTGAGCCAGTCAATCATGTTGATCAGTGAGTTACGAGCAGCCAAGGTAACGTCGTTCGACAAGTTAGTCAGAGGCTTGATTTTTGCGCTATCCAAATATGTCCACTGTGGTGGTACTTCGCCAGCGGCTTTGAACGGATAACCCACAACAGCGTGGAAGCTATCTGGCTCGAGTTTTTTAATCTGCGAACCGCCTTCGAACATAGGCTGCTTAACAACGGAAGCCATACCCTTGCGGATGGATGTCTCAACAGTTACAACAGCACCCATTTCAATGGCTGTGCCAGCCACTTCGCCATCGCCCTGTGCAAAGTGCACGTCACCGATGAAGAGTCCGCAACCGTCTATGAAGCAAGGCAACAATAAGGTCGTACCTTCAACCATTTGCTTCACGTCCATGTTGCCGCCATTTTCACGCGGTGGAATGGTGCGCAAGCACTTGTCTTTATGGCTGCCTTTCGGGCCGCAAATTTCAGATGGACGCGCGCTCGTTGGCTCAGGAGGCAATGCAACGCCACCGGCTGCTGCCAGTTGTGTTTCGCGTGCCAGCCATGTGTCAACTTCTTGCGTACCAGGCATAACACCAACAGAACCCATAAAGCCATTCATAGGAATACGAACACCAGGTACCTCAGCCGATACGGCCTCGACATGGTTTAGCTTCCAGTTAGCGATAAACGGCTCGGTGTACAGATCAGGTAAAAAGCCAAAACCTGGAATGATGGTGGTGTAACCATATTCGTTAGGTGTGACATTGATCAGTTTGATTGCCAGCACGTCACCGCGCTTTGCACCTTCGATGTAGATTGGACCAGTCATTGGGTGAATCAGATTCACGTCAATCGCTGTCACATCTTTTGGCTTCGAATTGATATTCAAATTCGAATCCAGCGCATCACGGGTATGCACCACAATTAAATCACCTGGTTTAGCACGAGCAACAGGTTTGATCGCAGGGTGGTAACGGTTAAAACAGTTCGGGTCTTGCTCACAATGAGCACCCTTCTTTTTGACTTCGACTATCGTCTGAGTCTTTACTTCAGCCGTATCTGCAAAAGCAGACGGGGCAATGGCTGCGGCCAATAAGGCAGCAAGCACGGCGGGAATTAAACGCATTCAAATCTCCGGTGGTGTGTAAAGAGTGGGGTTCTTACAGCGCTAAGGCGATTATTCTTACTAATTACATTCAGAACTTTCCAGTTCAACCGTATTGTTGCTAAGCAATACTTTTTTGTCCAGAGAAACTGTTTTTATCCTTTGTAATTAAAAAAATTAATTCTCCGTCCGTCATTTCTTTTTTGATATTTTTAGTGAGCTACTTTCGGTTTCATTTGAGAGATACGTTAATTATTTAATAATTAGTCATCTTATAGTTTATTTAAATATAGTTTGTATTAGGCTATAATGTACTAATCAACCCTACTCCCTTTACTCCTATTAACGCTGAGATGAGTGAACAAACCACCACTGAACTTGATCTACCTAGCATGCGAGAGGCTGCAAACCATGCGTGCGCCTTAATGCGCGTGATGTCCAATCCTGACCGCCTGATGTTGCTATGCCAGTTAGCGTTAGGCGAGCGCCGCGTCGGTGAGTTAGAAGAACTGCTGGACATACAGCAGCCAACCTTGTCGCAACAGCTTGCTGTGCTGCGCGAAGAGGCTCTCGTAGAAACACGCCGCGAGGGCAAACAAATTTATTACCGCATAACCAGCCAGGCAGCACTGGCTGTCATGCATGTTCTTTACCAACAATTCTGCATCTCACCCGAAGGAGACTCCGCATGAACATCGATAGCGTGCACTTTACCCCCGGCATGTCGCTGCTGGGTGGTTTGATTATAGGTCTAGCGTCAGCACTGTTTTTACTCGCTAATGGTCGTATCGCAGGTATCAGCGGTATTTTGGGTGGTCTGCTACGACCCAAGGCCGATGATGTGGTGTGGCGCGTGGCCTTTTTGTTAGGGCTGGTTTTGGCGCCGGCTGTGCTGTCGCTGTTTATCGCGCCGCTAACACCAACAATAGAAGCTGGCCCAACAACACTCATCATCGCCGGGTTACTGGTAGGCATAGGCACACGTTACGGTGGTGGTTGCACTAGCGGTCATGGCGTTTGTGGCTTGTCGCGATTGTCTCCGCGCTCATTAATTGCCACGCTAGCCTTTATGGGCAGCGGCGTGGCTATCGTGTTCGCGATGCGTCACCTCATGGTCTACTCATAACTCGGTGATCGACACCTAAGGAGCTAACAATGAAAACACATTTAGATGCCATTTCCTCGTTTATCGTGGGCCTGATCTTTGGCATAGGTTTGATTTTTGCTGGTATGACTGACCCATCCAAGGTCATAGGATTTCTTGATATCACCGGCGTTTGGGATCCTTCTCTGGCGTTTGTCATGGGCGGTGCGATTTTGGTGGGTTTGGTAGCGTTTCGTTTTGCCCGTCACCGCACCATGAATTTTTTGGGCGGTGCATTTCGATTGCCTACCAAAAACGATATCGATATGCGCCTGGTCGTTGGCAGCCTGCTATTCGGTATAGGCTGGGGCATGGCGGGTTTTTGCCCTGGCCCAGCCCTAGTCTCTTTAGGCACTGGCGCACCCGAAGCCATACTTTTTGTGCTCGCTATGGTCGCTGGCATGGCATTATTTGAAGGTGCTGAGCGGCTTTGGCAAGGCAGTGGTGTCGCCGCGAATGATGCGCCAGCAAACCCGCAGTAAGATAGACACTGAGTACCCCGTTGATAACCATTCCAAGGAGAGTGTGATGATGAAAAACGTTGGCGTTACTGACCGCGCACTGCGCATCTTTTTTGGCAGCTTGCTCATACTGCTATCCCTACTGAACATCATAGGGCCGTTGGGTTGGCTGGGTTTGATACCCATTGCTACCGGAGTAGTGCGTTTCTGCCCCGCGTACACGATACTCAGACTAAACACCTGCGCCAAAGAATCTAACTAACCCCATGCCTAAAGTTCGCTCCAAAGGTTTTTCCAATCCCGCGGCCACCTGGGATGCGCGTTTCGCTTCATCTGATTACATCTTTGGCAAAGAGCCGAATGTGTGGTTGGCGCAGCATGCCGACAAGCTTATTCCCGGCGGTCGCGCGTTGGCAGTGGCCGATGGTGAAGGTCGCAATAGTGTGTGGATGGCAGAACGGGGTATGCAGGTCGATGCCTTTGATATTTCACCCGTCGGCATAGAAAAAGCGCGGCAACTTGCATCTACTTCAGGAGTTCTGGTTAATTTTAGTGTGAGTGACTGCGATGACTGGTACTGGCCAAGCAATCACTATGATGTGGTTGCCGCGATTTTTATACAGTTTGCTGATCCAGAGACGCGAATGAATTTATTTCGCCGTATGGTAGAAAGTCTTAAGCCCGGTGGTGTGCTTTTACTGCAAGGTTATACGCCTAAGCAATTGGATTACAAAACCGGGGGGCCACCCTTGGTAAGTCACATGTACACAGAAGAGCTACTGCGCTCAGAGTTTACAGAGATGGACATTATCGAACTACGCAGCTATGAAGATGTTTTGCGTGAAGGTACGCAGCACAGTGGGCAATCGGCACTTATCGGTTTAGTCGCAAAAAAAACGACAGCTTAATTTTTGCCGTGTATACCCAAACGACCGAGTAAGGCTCGGTCGTCTTCGACTTCTGGATTACCTGTCACCAGCAATTTATCGCCGTAGAAAATCGAATTGGCGCCTGCCAAAAAGCACAGTGTTTGCACGCCCTCGCCTAACTGACGACGACCTGCAGACAAACGCACACGCGCTTTGGGCATAGTGATACGAGCTACGGCTATCGTGCGCACAAATTCCAAGGGATCGAGCGCTTCTTGGTCGGCCAGAGGCGTGCCTTCAACCGCAACCAAATGATTGATGGGCACGGATTCTGGATACGGATTCAAGTTAGCTAGTTGCGAAATCAAACCTGCACGCTGCTCGCGTGATTCGCCCATGCCGACGATACCGCCGCAACACACTTTCAAACCAGCTTCACGCACATGCTCTAAGGTATCTAATCGGTCTTGATAGTCACGCGTGCTAATGATGTCGTTATAAAACTCAGGCGCCGTGTCGAGGTTATGGTTGTAGTAATCCAAACCTGCATTTTTTAAACGCTCTGCTTGTTCTTCTTTGAGCATACCTAACGTGGCACAGGTTTCCAATCCCAATCCTTTGACAGCTTTGACCATCTCTTCAACGGCATCTAAATCACGATCTTTCGGTGCACGCCATGCGGCACCCATGCAAAACCGTGTAGCGCCACTGTCTTTGGCGGCCTGAGCCGCTGCTACGACGTCATCCACAGCCAACATTTTTTCGGCTGTCACGCCGGTCTCGTAATGTGCCGATTGCGGACAATAACCACAATCTTCCGGACAACCGCCTGTTTTAATCGATAAGAGCGTAGCGAGCTCGACTTCATTGGGGTCGAAATGCTCACGATGTATTTTTTGTGCGCGCCACATCAAATCATTGAAAGGCAGCTCAAACAATTTCATGACTTCGGCCACTGGCCAAATATCGCGAGCAGCAGCTAAGGTGGCAATTTTTTTACTAGCCGAATGAAAAGTGATGGGTTGCGATGACATGCACGTATCCTGAGTAAATAAAATAAACAACTAGAGCAATGATGATCCTACAGGCCAGTTAATCAAACTGGAAAAATCCAAGGTATCTGCTGCACCTGCCACTGACGGTGGCGACATCCAGGGCAAACAGCCTAAATAAGGTGATGACAAATACTCACGCAATGTGTCGATGTTGGCCGCCTGATGTGGCATGGTTGGATCAATTTGATTCACTACCCAACCTGCTAAATGCAAACCTCGTGCTGCTATCGCCTCGGCTGTCAACAACGCGTGGTTCAGACAACCCAAACGTAAGCCAACCACGAGGATAACATCAAGCTGCAATTGTGCAGCGATGTCCGCCATGCCGGTCTGGGGTACCAAGGGCACGCAAAAACCGCCTACACCCTCAACAATCACGGCATCTGCTTGCGCACGTATTTGCTCAAACGCCGCAAAAATATCAGAGGGATTTATCTGCTTGCCTTCCAGTGCTGCAGCCACATGCGGCGCAGCTGGCTCCTTATACAAACATGGCGCAATTAACTGCGCGGGCAAACTCACACTAGCCTCAGCACTCAAGAGCGCCACATCGTCATTCCACCACTGGCCGTCACGCAGTTCAGCACCGGCTGCCACGGGTTTCATACCCGCCACCTTGATACCCTTGCGTGCCAATCCGTGTATGAGTGCCGCCGACACCAGCGTCTTACCTACACCTGTATCGGTACCCGTTACAAAGTAATCAAACCGGTTGCTCATACAGACTCCGCATCGAGCGCGTTCACCAGGCTAACTAATTGCGCCACCTGCGCGTGAGTGTGCGATGACGATAGCGTTACTCTCAATCTGGCCGTACCTACAGGCACAGTGGGTGGCCTGACAGAACCCACCCACACACCGTGTTCACGCAAACTGTGCGCAGCCGCCATGGTAGCTGCGTTGTCACCTATCACTACCGGTTGTATA
>CAYUDI010000070.1:4917-12605 GCA_964443585.1 uncultured Bifidobacterium sp. | reverse complement strand
GCATTTTTTGCCATGTTGGCTAGCAAACCCAGATTGCCATTAGAGAGCGTAGTGAGCATAAAACGTGACTTAAGTCGCGTCATGCCAGCAACGGTATCTGGCCATGCATCCAGGCGATGCCATGCCAGATTTAAGTGCCTGCGCTTTTCTTCGCTAAGATCGATATCAAAATCCACCAAAATACGATCAAGTATCAAACGATGTAAGTCATCAATTTTTGTCCAGCCTAGTTTGCCTGAGCGCACATCTGCCATGGCTGGTTTGTAACCCGCACGCCAGGCACTGGCAAATGTATCGCCATCGATACCAGGTATCAGCGACTCTGCTTCACGACTAATAGAACCATGCCAGTCAACCACGGTACCAAATACATCGAAGGCCAATACTTTGGGAGCACTCATAGCTATCACCTAGATAATGTAATGAATATTATTTTTGTGGGGTGCGCGTAGCTTGCCATGAAACGAACTGTAGTTTGCCGTCACGTTTAGCCCAGATGCTGTGAAAGCGTAGTTCTATGCTGAGATCTTTGTCATTTAACTGAACATCAAAATTACCTAAACCTGTCAGGGTTGCGATACAACCAAACGTACGTACCTTAACGTCGGAGCGACGCATCACTTTGTATTTGACCATGCCGCTGCGCATGGATTCAATATAGGTCTGCTTAGTGTCAACTACTGAACTGCTATGTATGTAAACCAGGTCGTCAGCAATCAGTTTTTCCATGGCAGGAAAATCATTAGCCATCTGAGCAGCGTAGCGTGCATCTTCTGCTTTGACAACGTCATCGCTATTAATCGCATCACAGGTCGATGCAACGACAGCATTACTGGCACCGAACGCAAGCACAACCAGACAAAGAACAACTGAACGAATCGTTACCATGTGGATCTCCTGAATGTTTATTTTTTGTTGTTGAATTGTTGTCTAACTGTTGCAGAATTATTTTTTAGGCTCACGACATCAGTCCTAGCAGCGAGCATAAAAATTAGCAGCACGTGAGCTAAATTTCACAGTTGATGATACCTTAAGCAAATAGGGCTATGCCAATTATGGCGGTTACTGAAGTTACTAAAACAGCATGATGTATCGTACCTTTTGCATTTTGGAGACTCACCATGAAACAACGACTTTTAACCTGCGGCCTGTGGATGCTGCTAAGCCTACCTACTCTTTCGTATGCCGAGAGTGAGCAATGGATAACCGACCCACGCGGATGCAAGGTCTCGAATGTCGCTCCGCAAGAAGGTGAAACGATTACCTGGAGTGGCGAGTGTAAAAATGGCTTTGCGCATGGCGAGGGCACGCTGACCTGGTTTGAAAAAGGCGTAAAAGTCGAGACCTACATCGGAACCATGGTCAACGGCTACGCCGAGGGACGTGGTCGATTAGTCCGTGGAGGCGGTGTCTATATAGGTGAATGGCTTAAGAGTCAGCAACACGGCAAAGGCCGATTTGATGATGCCGATGGCAGTTGGTATCAGGGTGAATGGCAGGAAGGCCAACCTCATGGCCGCGGCCAAATGCTCACGCCAGACGGCCAACTACTTAAAGGCTACTGGAATAAAGGCGAGTTCGAAGAAGCCGGCGCAATGCCTGGCCGAACCTAACACACGCTACATGGCCTAACGCAGCTTAGCGTTAGGCTTGTGACAAACTAAACTCGGCTAACCCGGTTATTAGCCCTATCATGCTGCGTACAAGACCCATAAAAAACGCTGCACTATCAACTGATACATGACTAGCCGACTTTCTCGTACTGCCTTTTTCACACTGCTGCTGATTGCCGTCATGATGGGAGCTAATCATGTCGCCGCTCGCTTTGCCTTCAACGATGGGGTGAGCGTCATTACGGCGGTCATTTTTCGTAGCGGTGTCACAGCTATCATCATTAGCCTGCTAGTGATGCGACAAAAAATACGCATCCAACTTGCACCGCGCCACAAACAAATCATGCCCGCTATTGGCTTGCTGGTGGCCATACAGAGTTTTTGTCTTTACTCCGCGGTTGCTCGCTTACCGATAGCTTTGGCATTGTTAGCATTCAATACCTACCCATTGTGGAGTGCATTTTGGGCGCGCGTACTTTATAAACACAAAGCAGAGCGCTTTGTTCTCCAGGCCATGCCAGTTATGTTATTGGGGCTGGCATTAGCATTAGATGTCGTTGGCGCCGCGTCAGGATTGGGTGCAGCGGCTCACTGGCAGCAGATTGGTGCAGGCGTAGGCTTTGCTATCGCTGCGGCTTCTACGTTTGCACTGGCTATGATCTTGACTCAACATGAGGCCATTGATCTGGATGGACGTGTACGTACTGCGCTGACTATGGGTATGGTGGTATTACTAGCTCTGGTATTTGCTGCTGTCAGTGGTGGTTGGTCGCTACCTCATACGTCTACAGGATGGTGGGGCTTGGGTGGATTAACTGTTTTATACGGAACGGCTTTCACACTGATGTTTAGCCTGCTTCCGCGTCTAGGCGTTGTCGGTAATTCAGCCATCATGAATATAGAACCTGTGTTTGCTTTGGTGCTGGCCTGGCTGTTACTTGATCAATCTATCGCACCCATACAAGTCGTGGGCGCCTTGATCGTAGTCTCTACAGTGATGGTGCTGGGTTTACGTCGCAGATAAACTGCACTGACTTGAAAAATTTATTTTCAGGCCCTCGAAAGGGACAGTGAGCATGAAAAAAATGGATTTCAATCGCTGGCGGGTTACTCAAGCCAAAAAATTTAGCTTAGCCGATTTTGATTCCGGACCTCCCTCCGAGCTGATATTTGATGATGACGAGCTCAAGCACCACCAAACGAAATTAGCCGACAAACTGAATAAATTACAGTCACTACTGTATGCCTCAAAATCGAAAGCCATACTACTGGTACTTCAAGGTATGGATACGTCTGGTAAAGATGGCGTAATTCGGCATGTATTTTCTCATGTCAGTCCATTAGGTATGCACGCTATTGCATTTGGTGCGCCTAGCGAGACAGAACAACGACATGATTTTTTATGGCGCGTACACAATAAATTACCTGCATTAGGCGACATGACGATTTTTAATCGTAGTCATTATGAAGATGTCCTGGTGACTCGTGTACGTGGCTGGGTAGACAAAAGAACCTGCGAAAAGCGCTACCAACACATAGAGAATTTCGAATCTCTTTTAAGTGACAGCGGTACAGTGATACTGAAATGCTATTTACATATTTCACGCGCTGAACAAAAAAAACGCCTGCAAGCTCGCTTGGATGATCCAGCTAAGCACTGGAAGCTTCAGCCATCTGATTTTACCGACAGAAAGCTGTGGCCTGATTTCATGAAAGCCTATTCCGATGCTATGGCTGCCACCAGCACCAAGCTGGCTCCGTGGTATGTCGTTCCTTCAGACTCTAAACCACATCGCGATTTATTTATTGCAAGCCTGTTAGTACAAACACTGCACCAACTCGACCTTCACATGCCTAAACCTACGTTTTCTATTGATAAGGTCAAGCTAGACTAATGCGCTTGCAAACAGGAGACATTTGGGGTGGCCTGGCAGCGATGATGGTAGCGCTGCCAGCGGCGATAGGCTTTGGCGTGATTGTCTACGAACCGCTAGGTCAGATGTATAACGCTCAAGGCGCAATGGCCGGCATCATCGGTGCCACGCTACTCGGGTTTTTTGCTGCGATGTTTGGTGGTTGTCAGCGATTAATCTCCGCGCCTTGCGCACCAGCGGCCGCTGTTCTGGCTGCCTTCGCTATTCAATTTACACAAATGGGTATGCCACCCGATCAAATCCTGCTGGCGTTATTACTCATAGGTTTGCTCGCGTCTGGATTTCAGATGTTGTTTGGCCTGTTAAAACTCGGTGGCCTGATTAAGTATATGCCCTACCCGGTAGTCAGTGGTTATCTCTCAGGCGTGGGTTTGATCATCATCGCTGCGCAAACGCCCAAATGGCTGGGCATCACTGGCAACCAGGGTTTCTGGTTTGCACTCGCAGCAGTTGATGAGTGGCGCTGGGCTAGTTTAATCGTGGGTCTGGTCACTGCTACATTCATGATCATAGGCCCACGCATTACACAGAAAATTCCATCCGTGATTATGGCCATCGCTGGTGGGGTTACTACCTATTGGCTGCTCAGTCTGTGGGATACCAGTTTGCAGCACATTCTCTGTAACACACTCATCGTCGGCCCCTTGGGTGGTCTGGGTCCGACGGGAGCTGCGGGCGATGAGGTGGGTGGCTTTACAAATTTTTTCAACAGTATCAGTCTTCCCTACCGCGCTATAGCTGATGCTGCACTACCGCCAATTAAACATCTGCTCTATCCCGCACTCACACTGGCAATATTACTTTCTATCGATACCCTAAAGACCTGCATCGTTCTCGATACACTCACGCACAGTCGGCATGATTCCAACCGCGAATTGTTAGGCCAGGGAATAGGCAACATGGCTTCGGCGCTGTGTGCCGGGATGCCGGGCGCTGGAACGATGGGCGCGAGCTTGCTGAATATGTCTAGCGGTGCACGTACGCGCGCCTCTGGCATGATCGAAGGCATCATGGTCCTGCTGGCCTATGTGCTGCTGGCTCCATTACTCGCTTGGATTCCCTTGTCAGCGCTAGCCGCTATTTTGATCGTTGTCGGCTTTCGCATGATAGACCGCCATAGCTTTAATTTTCTCAAGTCGCGCGACACACTATTGGATTTTGTGGTCATCCTCAGCGTCGCGATGGTGGCAGTCTCTATTAGTCTGATTGCAGCTACCGGCGTTGGATTGCTGCTGGCTATATTGCTGTTCCTGCGCAAGCAGATCAGAACTCACCTGATTCGACGTACTACCTTCGGTAATCAAGTTTTTTCCCGCTGCGAACGACTCGAAAGCGAGCGCCACGTGCTAGAACAGAAGGGACAACAAACCGTCATACTTGAATTGCAGGGCTCGCTGTTTTTTGGCACAGCCAATCAGCTCTATCAGGCAGTAGAGCCCTATCTGCATGGCTACCGCTACGTCATCCTGGATTTGCGACGCGTGCAATCAGTCGACATGACGGCTGGCCACACTCTCGAACAGATCAGGGATACCCTGGCAGAAAACAATAACGAGCTACTACTGAGCGACTTACCGGGTGAGATGCCTACTGGCGAGAATCTAAAACGCTATTTTGATCATCTGGGTATTTTAGGACCGCACCAACTCATCCGTGTGTTTGACGAGCTAAATGACGCACTGGAATGGATAGAGGAACAATGGCTGCTGCAATCGGGATTGCGGCCCCGACCTGAGCAACGCTTTACATTGCGCGACTTCGATGTTTTTAAAAATCACAAGGCCGACACACTGGCCGATCTGCAAGCGTGCATGCAGACCAAACAACTGAAAGCCGGCGAACAATTATTCCAAGCTGGATCACACAGTGATGAAATATTTTTCATCATACGGGGTGAAATCCGGATCGACATTCCACTCGCCGACGGTCACCTGCATCACATCGCAACCCATCATCAGGGCGACTTTATCGGCGAGCTTGGGTTTCTGGATGGACGTCCACGCAGTGATACGGCGACTGCAACCACGGATGTCGAACTGCTCGTACTGTCGCGTTTAGGCTTGGATCAACTTGCCGATAATCACAAACGTTTAGGCGTCACACTCATGACAGAAATTGCGCGCGTGCTCGCTTCGCGACTGCGGCAATCAAACGATGAGCTTCGGGTGCTTGAAAGCGCCTGATTTTTACCTCATCACGCTTTTCTACACACTTCATGCAGCCTGCTCGCGTTAAAGCAATCACTCGAGATGCCTTTATTTATGCGGGTTCTGTAAAAAATAAATCTTCTGCGGAGCGATTCATAAAAAAAATAGCTACTCGCATCAAACAATAAAAAAATATTCGCTGAGACGCATTTTTTGGATCAAAACCCGGGTTTAATTGAAATCAGGGGGGCACTTTAGAGTTGTGGTATACTGTTCGTATGTACAGTAGTTTAGCAATTCAAGTACCCCTCTAAAACCCGCGTAAAACGTAGTGGAGTTGCGAAAATGGAAACCGAAATGATTGATCAGGAGCTTCCCGGTAAACTGGAAATCAAGATCGTATCGCGGCCTTCAAGTCAGGCCCAGCGAATCTGGCGCAAACGTGGTCGCCCGCGTGATCTGCGTAGTCCAGCAGGCTTTCAGCAAATAGCTGCACACGTGATTGCCGTTAGTTTGATCACACCTAAGACGCAATAAATTCATCAGTCCTGGTTCGCCAGTATGCATTGACCAAACCGTTTGCCGGGTTCCCCCGCAAGCGGTTTTTTCATTGGTACCGGCAAAACCCCGCCCTCATTAAAACCGAATATTCGCTGTCAGAGTTTCGGGCTACTATCTCATCCAATCTGTTTTCCCCACAACACCTACACCTCTCGAGAGACATCGATGATACGAGTACTCAAAGCCGGCCAGACCATCGCTCAAAAAGCGCAAGACCACACCAGCGTACGTGACACCGTCACTCAAATTCTCGGCGAAATCGAACAACGCGGTGACGCAGCAGTCGCAGACATGTCGAAAAAATTCGACCAGTGGTCGCCGGCTAGTTTTCGACTGACTGATGATGAGATCGCTAAATGCCTCAACTCGCTTACGCAAGGTCAGCTAGACGACATACGCTTTGCCCAAACTCAGGTCAGAAATTTTGCCAAGATACAGCGCGAATCCATACGCGACGTTGAGGTCGAGACCCTGCCCGGCGTTATCTTGGGTCATAAAAACCTTCCGGTTGAGAGCGTAGGTTGCTATGTCCCCGGCGGAAAATTCCCCCTTGTAGCCTCTGCTCACATGGGTGTTGTAACAGCCAAGGTCGCTGGTGTGAGCCGCATACTCGCCGCGTCACCTCCTGTCAATGGCGCACCGAATCCCGCTGTTATCGCAGCGATGCATTTGGGCGGCGCAGATGAAATCTATACCTTTGGTGGTGTGCAAGCGATCGGCGCCATGGCCATCGGTACTCAAACAATTAAACCGGTATCCATGTTAATCGGTCCGGGCAATGCATTTGTGGCCGAAGCTAAGCGCCAATTATTTGGTCGGGTTGGTATTGATTTGATTGCCGGCCCAACTGAAACACTGGTAATTGCCGATGACACCGTCGACGCTGAAATGTGCGCCACCGATTTGCTCGGTCAAGCCGAGCATGGCTACAACACACCTGCTGTGCTGCTTACTAATTCAGAAAAACTAGCGCAGGCAACGATAGTCGAAATTGAACGCCTGCTAAAGATACTGCCTACTGCCGCAACCGCTTCTGTGTCCTGGCGCGATTTTGGTGAAATCATCGTCTGCGACACGCTAGAGGAAATGGTCAGCGAAGCCGACCGCATCGCTTCCGAGCACGTGCAAGTCATGACACGTGATGATGATTACTTCTTAAAAAATATGCGTAACTACGGCGCCCTATTTCTGGGTCCACGCACCAACGTCGCTTACGGTGACAAAGTGATTGGTACTAACCACACGCTTCCTACGGGCAAAGCAGCGCGCTATACCGGCGGATTATGGGTGGGTAAATTCATCAAGACCTGCACCTATCAAAAAGTACTGACCGATGAGGCCAGCACGATGGTCGGTGAATACTGCTCACGTCTGTGCGCTCTCGAAGGCATGATCGCGCACGGTGAACAAGCGAATCTGCGCGTACGTCGTTA
>CAYUDI010000070.1:0-4907 GCA_964443585.1 uncultured Bifidobacterium sp. | reverse complement strand
CGGTCATCAAGAAGTACCTTACGGCGGCGTACCGGGCTGATTCACTGCTAATTAGAGAGCGAGATAACCATGAGCCTGTTCCCCGCCCCGAATTTCAGACTGGATGGAAAAAAAGCACTCGTAACCGGTGCTAGCCGCGGTATAGGGCTAGCGGCGGCTGTTGCACTTGCTCAGGCGGGTGCTCACGTTACGCTCGCTGCTAGATCTAAAGACGATTTAGCCGCTGCTTGTAAAGACATAAACGCTGCGGGTGATCATGCTGATTTTGTGGTGCTTGATGTTACCGACGCTACTGCTGTTGATCATGTGATTAACACTCAAGGGCCGTTTCATGTACTGGTGAATAACGCCGGCATGAACCGACCCAAGCCTCTGGTGGATGTGACGAATAATGATCTCGACGATATTTTTGATTTAAATGTCAAATCAGTTTTTTATGCTTCACGCGCTGTCGCCAAAAGTTTAATCGCAGCCAATCAACCCGGCTCGATTATTACGATCTCGTCTCAAATGGGCCATGTAGGTGGAGCCAGCCGCACAGTGTACTGTGCCAGCAAACATGCGCTCGAAGGTATGACCAAAGCGCTTTGCTGGGAATTAGGTCAAAAAAATATACGCGTCAATACGATCTGCCCAACCTTTATAGAAACCGCACTCACGAAAGGCATGCTTGAAGATGCTGCCTTTATGGCCTCGGTGGTGAGCAAAATTGCGTTGGGTCGTGTAGGTCAGGTTGATGAAATTATGGGTGCCGTGGTGTTTCTGGCCAGCGATGCATCTAGTTTAATTACAGGTAGTGCCCTCATGCTGGATGGTGGCTGGACCGCAGCCTAAAATAATAAAAGGAAAAAAATGAATCCGATCGAACTAACGCAAGGTAAACCCGTCGCTGTTATTGGCGCTGGCTTAGTAGGTGCAGGTTGGGCCATCGTGTTTGCACGCGCTGGCGTATCCGTACGCATGACCGACTCCAACGCGCAGGTCTTAGACAGCGCTCCTAAACTAGTAGCACAGCAATTAGAACGTTTGCACTCGCACGGATTACTCAAAGAGCCCGTAGCCACCATACTCAGCCGCGTTAGTGTTGCACCAGATCTCAGGCAAGCATTGGACGGCGCTATCTACGCGCAAGAATCCGTACTCGAAAAAGCCGATGTCAAACGCAAGCTGATGCTAGAGATAGAAAGCTTTGGATTTGACGACCTGATTATAGGTAGTTCGACCTCAGGCATACCTGCTTCTGATTTTGGTCTTGACCTGAAAATTTCACCGCGAGTTTTAGTAGTTCATCCGGTCAACCCTCCGTATCTGGTTCCTATCATTGAATTAGTCGGCTCGCCACAAACATCGCAAGCGACTATCGACTGGGCAGATCATTTCATGCAGGCGTTGGGACAATCGGTTATTCGGGTCAACGAAGAAATCGAAGGTTTTGTCATCAATCGTTTGCAAGCTGTTTTGTTGCGCGAAGCCTGGACACTGGTGGCCGATGGCGTGTGCAGTTGCGAAGATGTAGACAAGGCCATACGTGATGGCTTGGGATTCCGTTGGTCATTCATCGGCCCCTTTGAAACCATCGATCTCAACGCTCCGAATGGTGTGGCTGATTATGCAGGACGCTTTGGCCCGCTGTTTCATCGTATTGCCCAATCACGCGATCAAAAGCGCCCATGGGATGAGCCACTGATTAAAGAAGTAGAAACTCAGCGTCGTCAGTTTGTAAAACAATCAGAACTCAATGCACGACGCGACTGGCGTGATGAACAGCTAATGAAGTTCGCTGTGCATCGCGCAAAATCTGCTGATAAATAAACTCACTGCGTTAGTACACAATGCCACTAAAGCCACTAAAAGGCGTGCTACTGGCCAGCGCACTGCTGGTCAGCATGGCCTCACACGCTGCACCGCCTTATCAACAATTAGCGGGTGCAGCGGATAACGATGATCCTTTGATCGTTGCTGGCTACCGCGCAATTTTTACTTGCTCGGCACACTTTGTGATGGGTCGCCCTTTGGGTGACATCAAGCATGTAGAACTGGTGGACGTCGAAGGCAAAGGCTATCCCGATCCAGTCATCGATGAAAAGCGTCGCTTGGTTATCAGTACTGATCCTAGTGGAAAAATTGTACGCGTCGCAGTTTTTCGTGACAGCATGGGTTGCACCATCCTGCCACCGCATTGGCACATAGGTGATGTCCCTAAGCTGCCTTATGTACCGTATGCAACTGCACCCAATGTCAGCAAAATAGCTTTTCCTGATGGCGACAAAACGAATCTGCCAGCAAGCGGTATTGATGCGCGTTACTCAAAACTGAACAAGGTATTAGAACAAGCATTTGATGGCATCACGCATGCAAAAAAACCTGGTACGGTAACCACCTCTGTACTGGTTATTAAACTCACCAAAGACCACGGTAGTCAGTTAATCGCCGAGCGCTATCGCAAAGGCTTTGGTGTACATACGGGCTATCGAACCTGGTCTACCAGCAAGAGCATATTTGCTGCCTTGATGGGTATCGCCAGCCAGCAAGGCATGCTGCAACTAGATCAACCTGCGGCTATTCCCGAATGGCCTGCAGGCGATGCACGCAAAGCCATTACCTATCAACAGCTCATGTGGATGTCGAGTGGTCTGTATAGCGGTGGCCCCAATTCTGCGGCAGTGTATTTTGGTGGGCAAGATGTCATTAGTGCTGCCACAGGCACTGCATTAGAAGTTCAACCGGGAACACGCTGGCAGTACGCAAACAATGACACCCTATTGTTGGTGCGCTCTTTGCGTCATCTGCTCAATGATGATTTGCGTTTCCTACGCTTCCCCTACGATGAACTGCTGCATCCCTTAGGCATGTATCACACGCGCATGGAAGTGGATCATCAGGGCAGTTTTGTGGGCTCTAGCCAGACCTACACCACAGCACGCGATTTAGCGCGCTTCGGAATTTTTCTGGCCCATGATGGCGTACACAAAGGTAAACGTTATTTACCTGAAGGCTTTATAGATTTTGTCAGTACACCGGCACCGACTAAACCACCGGTAGCCAATGAATGGGGCTATGGCGCGCAGTTTTGGTTACTCGACTCCATGCCCGATATACCCAAAGGCACCTACACGACCTTCGGCAATAAAGGTCAGTATGTGACTGTCGTACCCGGACACGATGTCGTTATCGTTCGCACGGGCGTTGATCCTAACGGTATAGAGTTCAAACAAGATCGCCTAGTAGCTGATGTACTCAAAGCGCTAGCTAACTAGAAAAAGTAACTCGTTACTGGGTGATGCTATCCTCTTACGCATGCCTAATACACCCAGCCACCCCGACTTAATCGATTCCGCCTACGCGTTTAGGCGTTTGTTGACAGCACTCGCCATCATGACCCTCGGCAGCGTAGGCATGTATGTGGTGGTGGTCTTACTGCCGGAAGTGCAAAAAGAGTTTGGCATTAGTCGCGCTGATGCAGCCCTACCCTATACCGTACTCATGATTTCATTTGGTATTGGTGGCATAGTCATGGGCCGCTGGGCTGATCGCATAGGCGTGTTTAAAGTTTTGCTCATAGGCGCCACAGGCAATCTCATTGGTTTTGTGTGGGCTTCGCAATCACCCAACATCATCAGCCTTGCATTAGCCCATGGACTCATCGGCTTACTCGGCGGTGCCGCCAGCTTTGCACCCCTTCTGGCAGACACTGCACTGTGGTGGAAAAAACGCCGCGGTATCGCAGTCGCTATTTGCGCCAGCGGAAATTATGTCGCTGGTACATTATGGCCACCTGTCATGCAATATGGCATAGAGCATATAGGCTGGCGTCAGTCCTATCTTTTTCTTGGATGCGTTTGTGGATTATTGATTGCGTTGCTCGCCGTGCGCATGAAACCCAGACCGCCTATGCACGACACCTCCCCCAGCTTGCACGGAGCACATGAAACGGACCGCCCGTTTGGTCTGAGCATGAATCAGGCTCAGCTACTGTTGTGTGTGGCCGGACTCTCTTGCTGCGTTGCGATGTCTATGCCGCAGGTGCACATCGTTGCGTATTGCAGTGATTTGGGTTTTGGTGCTGCGCGTGGTGCAGAAATGCTGTCACTGATGCTGGGATTTGGTATTGCCAGTCGACTGATCTCGGGTGTGATTTGTGATCGTATTGGTGGCTTGCGTACACTACTACTAGGCTCTTTATTGCAAGGCATTGCACTGCTGCTGTTTTTGCCGTTTGATGGTTTGGTATCGCTGTATGTCATTTCAGCTATGTTCGGTTTGTTTCAGGGCGGAATAGTCCCCTCCTACGCCATCATCGTGCGCGAGTATTTTCCTGCTGCCGAGGCCGGCGCACGCGTAGGATCCGTGCTCACCGCCACGCTATTTGGCATGGCACTCGGTGGCTGGATGTCAGGCAAAGTATTTGATCTCACCGGTTCATATCACGCGGCATTCATCAATGGCACGCTATGGAATCTGCTTAATTTTAGTATCGCTGCCTGGCTACTCTGGCGCACTGGCGGATTTCGTTCTGGCGCAAAAACGGTCTGAACTACTAAAAAAATAAAGGAGACCCCATGTTCATACGTACCTGGGATGCTTATGCGCTCCGCTATGCCAACGTCAAACGCCGCCGCATAGAAAATTTTATCGCGCATGATTTACATGATGCCGCGACTGAGATGGATTATTTTGTTTGGTTTCTCCAATCAGGCAAAGAAACTATACTGATTGATACTGGCTTTGGCGCTGAAGCCGCCGAACGTCGCAAACGATCACTGCTGCGCTGCCCTATCGAGTCTTTAAAAGTAGCGGGCATACATCTCGAAGACATACGCGAAACTATCATCACCCACGCGCACTACGACCATGCCGGCAATACCGCCCAACTAAAAAATACCCGTCTTCACTCACCAGAACGTGAA
>CAYUDI010000069.1:8882-12676 GCA_964443585.1 uncultured Bifidobacterium sp. | reverse complement strand
AAAATCGTGCTTCTGTTTTGCCAGTGCACCGATTAATTTATCGAGCGCATTATGGCGCCCCACATCTTCGCGCACTAATACAAGCTCTCCCTGCGCATTCATCCAGGCAGCAGCATGGGTCGCACCGCTCAGCTTTTGCATGGGCTGCCGATGGTGCATAGAGCGCATACCGTTCAACACAGCATCTTCAGTGACACGATGACGATGCTCGATAATTGTCGAGCACCGAGCGACCTGAGAAAGTGACTCCGTACCGCATAGCCCACAACCGGTACGCCCTGCCAGATTCCGGCGCCGTTCTTTTAATGCAGCAAAACGCTCAGATGCTATATCCAGATGGAGCAACCATCCTTCGTCAGTCAACTCAGCTTCGCAGCCATACAACTCGGAAGGCTGCGCAATGATGCCTTCTGAAAGCGAAAATCCTAACGCGAAATCGTCCAAATCTGCCGGCGAGGCCAGCATAACTACATGTGAAATGCCGTTGTATTCCAGCGCTACAGGCACCTCAACAGCAATCACATCATGGGCAGCTATGCTTTTACCACCACGAACCCTCAGCACGGATACCTGTTTTAGCGTATCCATGCCGTGATTGAGCTCACCTGCTAACTTTTGATCACCCATCCAGGTCTTACGAACTACTTGCTTCTGATTCTTGATGAGCCAGTTCTAATTGTTGACGATTAAAGACCTCATAGTCACGCTGCCATTCTGACGGTTGAGAAACAGGCATAACCTGCACCGCCGTTACCTTGTACTCAGGACAGTTAGTTGCCCAATCAGAGTTATCTGTCGTAATGACATTTGCACCAGATTCCGGAAAATGGAAAGTCGTATACACCACACCTGGTTGTACATTCTCTGTCACTGTTGCCCGCAAAACGGTCTGACCTGAGCGAGACTCTATACCCACCCAATCATCCTGTCGTATGCCGCGGTCTTCTGCATCATGCGGATGAATTTCCAGTCTGTCTTCACTGTGCCAGCGAACATTTTCTGTACGACGTGTTTGCGCACCCACGTTGTACTGCGACAGTATGCGTCCAGTGGTTAAGATCAACGGGAATCGTTGAGTAATCTTTTCTGTGGTGGGCACGTACTTAGTGACAAAGAATTTCCCTTTGCCGCGCACGAAACGATCGATGTGCATGATGGGGGTCCCTTGCGGGGCCGCATCATTGCATGGCCACTGCACGCTTCCCAACTGATCGATCTTTTTGAACGATACGCCATGAAACGTTGGTGTGAGAGCGGCAATTTCATCCATGATCTCTGAAGGATGCGCATAATTCATGGGATAGTCCAGCGCATTAGCTAACAGTTGCGTGATCTCCCAATCGGAATACCCAGCCTTGGCTGGCATGACTTTGCGCACGCGTGAAATACGTCGCTCGGCATTGGTAAATGTTCCATCTTTTTCGAGGAATGACGAACCCGGCAAAAATACATGAGCGTACTTCGCCGTTTCATTCAAAAACAAATCCTGAACCACGATGCATTCCATCGCTTCCATAGCAGCAGCAACGTGCTGAGTATTGGGGTCGGATTGAACAATGTCTTCACCCTGACAATACAGACCCATGAATGAACCGTCTAATGCGGCATCAAACATATTTGGAATACGTAGGCCTGGCTCAGGATTGAGCGTCACACCCCAACGCGCTTCAAATTCTGCGCGCGCAATGCTGTCCGAGATATGTCTGTAGCCAGGCAGCTCATGCGGGAAAGAACCCATGTCGCAAGAACCCTGCACATTATTCTGACCACGTAAGGGATTTACACCTACGCCTTCGCGACCCACATTTCCAGTCGCCATAGCCAAATTAGCGATACCCATCACCATGGTTGAGCCTTGTGCATGCTCAGTCACACCAAGACCATAATAAATAGCTGCATTACCACCTGTTGCATACATACGCGCAGCATTTCGCACTGTTTCAGCAGGCACGCCCGTAATTTCAGCCATTGCTTCTGGTGAGTTTTCAGGACGCGAAACAAAGTCTTTCCAGTCCTTGAACGACTGCTCTTCGCAGCGCTCAGCAATATAGGACTCGTCACACAAACCTTCAGTCACCACCACATGTGCTAGCGAAGAAATAATCGCTACGTTGGTTCCTGGCTTGCGTTTCAAATGATAGTCAGCCTGTACGTGCGGCGATTTCACCATTTCAGTTGTGCGCGGATCAACAACAATAAGTTTCGCACCCTGACGTAAGCGGCGTTTCATTTGCGAGGCAAACACCGGATGGGCTACCACTGGGTTGGCGCCAATCACCATAATGACGTCAGAGCGCATAACCGAATCAAACGTTTGCGTACCAGCTGATTCACCCAGTGTCTGTTTCAATCCGTAACCGGTAGGCGAATGACAAACACGCGCACAGGTGTCGACGTTGTTATTACCAAAGGCAGCACGAACTAACTTTTGCACCAAGTAGGTTTCTTCATTCGTGCAACGCGAGGAGGTAATGCCGCCGATAGAATCAATACCGTGCTTACTTTGTATGCGACGAAATTCACTTGCAGCGTATCCGATGGCTTCGTCCCACGATACCTCTTGCCATGGATCGGTAATTTTTTTACGGATCATGGGTTTTAACATGCGTTCTTTGTGCGTGGCATAACCCCAGGCAAATCGTCCCTTGACACATGAATGACCATGATTCGCTTTGCCATCTTTCCAGGGCACCATGCGCACAACTTCATTGCCTTTCATTTCGGCTTTGAATGCGCAACCCACACCGCAATACGCGCAGGTTGTGACTTTACTGTGCTCAGCCTGACCCATCATGATGACTGTTTTCTCAGTCAAGGTTGCGGTAGGACAGGCTTGTACACAGGCACCGCACGATACGCATTCCGACCCCATGAAGCTTTCATTCTGACCAGCTGCTACGCGCGAATCAAAGCCACGTCCATCGATCGTTAATGCAAACGTACCTTGTGTTTCTTCACAGGCGCGAACACAACGGTTACAGACAATACATTTCGATGGGTCATAGGTGAAATACGGATTGGATTCATCTTTTTTCATTTCCAGATGATTCTTACCTTGGTAGCCATAACGTACTTCGCGCAAACCCACCAAGCCGGCGACATCTTGCAGTTCGCAATTGCCATTGGTTGGACACGTTAGGCAATCCAATGGGTGATCGGAAATGTACAGCTCCATCATTCCGCGGCGTATATCGGCCAGCTTAGGCGTTTGGGTTTTCACCTTCATGCCATTTTCTACTGGTGTAGTACACGATGCTGGATAGCCTTTACGGCCTTCAATTTCAACCAGACAAACGCGGCAAGAACCAAATGCTTCGAGAGAATCTGTGGCACACAATTTGGGAACATTGATACCTGCTTCCGTGCTGGCACGCATGACCGATGTGCCTGCGGGCACTGTAATGTTAACGCCATCAATTTCTAGCGTAACGGTGGTTGCTGATTCTCGTTGTGGCGTACCGTAATCAGTATCGTTGAGCTTGTTCATGCAGCCTCCTTGGCTTTGAGCTTATCAGTGTCTTGAGTATCGACACCAAAATCTTCTGGGAAATGATTTAAGGCAGAGAGCACAGGAAAGGGGGTCATGCCACCCATGGCGCATAAGGAGCCATTGAGCATCACATCACACAAATCACGCACTAGATGAATTTGTTGTTCACGTTCTTCGCCAGCGATTACTTTATCGAGTGCTTCTACGCCACGCGTGGATCCGATACGGCACGGCGTACACTTTCCGCACGATTCAAATGCACAAAATTCCATTGCATAGCGCGCCTGCTTGAGCATATTGACGG
>CAYUDI010000069.1:6693-8872 GCA_964443585.1 uncultured Bifidobacterium sp. | reverse complement strand
AAACACCACAATGCCACCGTGACTCAGAGTACCCCCTATGGCAAGAAATGCTTCGTAATCAAGTGGTATGTCAAATTGCGATTGCGGCAAATAGGCTCCGAGTGGCCCGCCTACTTGAACTGCGCGTATCTCGCGACCTGAGCGCGTACCGCCACCAAAGTCATAGAGCATTTCACGTAAGCTGACACCGAAGGCTTTTTCAACCAAACCACCGTACTTAATATTGCCAGCTAACTGTATTGGCAAGGTGCCGCGCGAACGACCCATACCGTAATCGCGATAGAACGTGGCACCACGCGCAAAAATAATTGGCACTGAGGCGAGAGAAATCACATTATTAATGACAGTGGGTTGACCAAACAAACCCGAAATCGCTGGTAACGGCGGTTTTGCGCGCACTATGCCGCGGCGACCTTCCAGACTTTCCAGCAGGGCTGTTTCTTCTCCACAGACATACGAGCCAGCGCCTACGCGCACTTCCAGATTAAACGTGTGACCAGAATCTAAAATACTCGCGCCTAAATAGTTGTGCTGCTCAGCTATCGCTATTGCTTCATTCAACACATCAATGGCATGCGGATATTCTGAGCGCACATAAATGTAGCCTTTAGTCGCACCGACCGCCAAGCCTGCAATCGTCATCCCTTCGATCAGCATGTAGGGATCATTTTCCATCGCCATGCGATCAGAAAAAGTTCCAGAGTCACCTTCGTCGGCATTACAGACTATGTATTTTTGAGCAGCGGTTGTGGCGCGCACGGTATTCCACTTAATACCCGTTGGAAAAGCTGCACCCCCGCGTCCACGTAAACCAGAATCAGTCACCTGTTGAACGATTTGTTCCTGCGTCATACCCAACGCATTTTTCAAACCGGCATAACCTTCGTGCGCTACATAATCATCGATTGATACAGGATCAGTAATGCCTACACGAGCAAAGGTGAGTCGTTCCTGATTTTTTAAGAAAGGTATCTGTTCTGTTTTACCTAATGACAGTGCATGGTGACCGCCATTGGTAAAGTCGGCATCGAACAAGGATTTGACATCCTCTTCAGTGACTGGGCCATACGCATGGCGCTCACCGTTGATTTCTACTTCGACCATAGGCTCTAGCCAAAACATGCCTCGCGAGCCATTGCGTATCAGGTTAATTTCTACACCACGAGCTGCTGCCTGTGCAGCAATAGCACTCGCTACCGCATGGGATCCTAGTGCTATGGCAGTTGAATCGCGGGGAACATAAATCGTCATGCTCATGATTGGCTCCTGGCTTTATCGACTAACAACTTCAGACGCTCTACAGTCATACGCAGATGAATATCATCATTAATCATGACCGACGGACCGCATGCACATTGGCCAAGGCAATACACTGGTTCAAGTGTGACTGCACCATCCTGAGTGGATTCATGAAAATCGCACCCTAGCGCTTTAACTGCATCGTGCGCAAACGCATCCGCACCAACAGCCTGGCAAGCTTCAGCACGACAAATTTGCACAACCACTTTGCCAGCTGGTTTTTGACGAAAATGATGGTAATAACTGACGACGCCATGAACTTCGGCCCGAGAAAGATTCAGACTTTCAGCAATACGCGGAATGGCATCGGCAGGCACATATCCCTCTACCGCCTGGACCGCATGCAAAATAGGAAGCAACGCCCCCTCAGTGTCGGCAAAACGAGTGAGAATCTCGTCTATGGGGTCGGTGGAAACAGTGTCGGACATTGGTATCCTTTAAAATCTATATTTATGCAAATCAAAGCCTAAACTTAGCTTGTGCATATCCTGATCGTGATTGTATAGACAGATGTTCAACTGTGGGCTGCACTGTGTCAATATGCTTTTTATTGCCTATAAACAGTAGGCTGGACCTCATCTTAACCTCACGATAATTCCACTCAATTAGTTCTAGCAAACTTCCCAGCATGGCACTCGCAAACAAGCATCACATCTACGTCGTCGAGCTATCAAAAGACGTGCTGTATGAGCCGAAGTTCAAGAAAGCCAATACTGGCTATCGGGTAGGCAAGCCCTGTGTTTATGTGGGAATGACGGGTCTGGATCCCGATTTACGCTTTGATCGCCACAAAGCTGGGATACAGGCAAACAAGTTCGTGCAGCAATATGGCCTTTGGTTGTTGCCGGAATTATATGAGTCCCACAACCCCATGCCCTAC
>CAYUDI010000069.1:0-6683 GCA_964443585.1 uncultured Bifidobacterium sp. | reverse complement strand
GCCAAATACATGGAAGTTGATCTGGCGATTCGATTGCGAGAATCCGGCTACGGCGTTTGGCAGGCTTGATCAACTCACTATTTTTTTAAAACCCAGCGTTTGAACAGGGCGGCTTACGTCGATAGTGAAATTACATTTGTGTAATACGAAAGGCTACCGCTTGAGTTACAACGCTAATCCGGGGATGCTGCATCTCACTGCACGAAATTCTATTCGTGAGAGGGGTAATCATGGAAAATAGACAACTAGCCCGTTTACTAGGTGCCCTCTGTTTCGAGGAACGGCTACGCATTATTGGAGCGCTCATCTCTGCTAGTGATGAGGGTTTATCACAGCGAGAATTGGCAGAAATCACTGGACTAGCCCCCAACGCAGTATGGGTGCATCTCGATTACATGATGGGTACCGACATGGTCTTGAGCCGGTCAACTAAGATAGAAAAAATCTTCACTGCCGATTTACAGCTACTAGAAAAATTATTTACTTTCATGAATGAAAACTATGGGGCTGGCGTGCGACTTCTCAATCGCGCCGCACAACGCAAAATTCAGGTCACTGAATAATAAAAACGCACCAACCAAACTTCGGACAGCCTACTCCCCGGTTATTCTCACTATTTTCTTCACTCTCGGTGATTGCTAGGCATTAGTCCTCGTCTGCTCACCGGCATACAAAAATTGTTGCTAAAAGCAGCGTATCCTAGATTGAATTTAACAAAATTAGTTTGTGTTGAGCACAGTACAAAGCTAACTCGTCAGTATCTACAATTTAGAATCAGGATGTGTGCAAATGCCGCAAAGACTACTTAATCCAGCGAAGATACTACTCATCGAGGATGAAGAGAAAATTGCCGACTTTGTTCTGTACGGCCTAGAGTCTGCGGGAATGACGGCTGAATGTGTAGCCGATGGAGAGATTGGCCTTGAGCGTGCCTTAACAGCCAACTACGATGCCATTGTTCTCGATGTCATGCTGCCCAGCCTTGATGGCATCAGCCTGCTCATGAAATTAAGGGAAGCTGAACTTTTAACGCCTGTCATTTTACTCACAGCAAAAACTGATCTCCATGATCGCTTGAGTGGTTTTGAAGCTGGCGCAGATGATTACCTTCCTAAACCGTTTTTCATAGAAGAGCTGGTAGCCCGCCTAAAATTACTGATTGCCCGTCAATCTGGGTTTACGGCTTCAGTCATAGAACAGAACGGCTTGCAGCTAAACCGAATTACACGCGAAGCTGTTTGGTCAGACTACCAGGCAACACTCAGCCAGCGTGAATTCACCTTAATTGAGTATTTAATACGCAGCCCTGATCATATTTTTTCACGCAACCAGATACTCAAACACGTATGGGGATTGGATTTCGATCCAAAAACGAATGTTGTTGATGTTTGCATACAGCGAATACGAAAAAAACTCATACATCCACGCTATGGCGATGCTAAAGACTTTCCCCTAGAAACCATACGCGGCATCGGGTATCGCTTTCGCAAAGCCTAATATTTCACTTCCTTTTAAGCCCCCAAAAAAATAAATCAACACCATGTTTGGATTATCAAAATCTTTTTATGCCAAGATTTTTCTGCTATTTATAGTAACGACCCTTGCACTGTATGGAATAAATCAGGTATTGATAGGACAAATTGGCCGCAGCGAAATGCGCAAGGTATTTTCTGAGCGCCAGATCAATGAACATTTACGCTGGGGGAAAAAATTTACAGCATCTTTAACGGATAACGAGTTAGAAAAAGATCTTTTAAAAGCCATGCATGTAGTTCAATCCAATGAAATACATATTTTTACTGCCACTCCAGAAACTGGAAAAATAATTAAACGTATCGATTTTTTGATACCGGAACAATTTCAGAATATAAAAATACAAAATCTGTCATCGCTCGACGGAACTCCCGATATACAAACGGCCCTCATCAATTTCGACGGTGAAGAATGGAATGCAGTCAAACTGACTACCCCCCAAAAAGTTATTGTATCGCTCGTTAATAGCCAAGCCGCTGATCGTCATATGGAAGAATTTATGCTTGTGCGGATGCGCACGATAAAACAAATATTTCCTTTTGCAATGGCTATGTCGTTACTCGCCGCTTTTTTTGCTGCGCGAAAAATACTGGCACCTATAAAACGTATACAAACCTCCCTGCGGGAAGTGGACACACGCGACCTTGCCACACGAGTACCCTACCGCGGAGAGGATAATGAATTTCGTGAATTTATAAATGTGTTTAACAGCATGCTGGAACGAATAGAACGTGGATTTCTTCAGGCATCTCGATTTTCAAGTGATGCCGCTCATGAATTACGTACACCACTCACCATCATGCAAGGATATGTTGAACGTGCAATCAACGAAACCGAGTCTGGATCAAAAATTCAGATGCAACTGCGAATGATCTCGGATGAAATTGATCGCCTTTCTTCAATCACTCAAAAATTGCTACTTTTAGCGCAAGCTGATGCGCTACAGTTAAAAATTGATTTTCAAATCATTAATGCTAGCGATATGCTTGAAGAAATACGCGAGGACATCAGCCTGCTTGACCCTCCATTAAATATACGTGGCGTAATACAGAAGCAGCTGCTATTTGAAACCGACCGCGCATTGTTTCAACAGTTACTTAACAATCTACTGACTAACGCGGTGAAATACAACACACCTAATGGGTGGCTGGATTTAGCAGCTTGGTCTGCAGACGATAAATTACATATTAGATTATCAAATCCTACAGAATCAATTGATAATGATTTTGCTGGCAAAGCGTTCGATCGATTTTCGCGCGGTGATAGTTCGCACAACCGTCGAATCGATGGTACTGGATTAGGATTAAGTTTGTGCCGTGAGATCGCCCTTGCGCACAATGGAAAATTGACCTTCGATATATTTGACCAGCGCATAGTGACTGTTGAATTTACAGCGCCGTTGAAACAGACGGGCAAATTTGTGTACAAACAAATCACACAATAGCTACTACAGGCGCTGTATTTTTAGGGCCTGAAGGAATCCATTCAATTAGCGGCCATTCTCCAAACGCTGCGCTAAAATTTCTGGTAAACCTGCATCACGAATATCACTCGCAACAGCTGCGTAGTCATATTCAACGCGATGAAATGTCAGCATCTCATCATCCAAATCGATGAGTGCGTAATTTGCCCGTGTATCACCATCACGCGGCTGCCCCACCGATCCCACCGTTGCCAGCCAATAGCGTTGCGATCGCGTCAAAAGTGCTTTATTTGCGGCAATGGGAACGCGCACCATTTCACGATCAGTAATGCGATAAAACAGTGACTGTTCATGCACATGCCCACCGAATATATACCGAACATCACGATGACGAGCCACTGCTTGCATGCTGCGGTTGGCGGTGCGTTCTTCAAGCACATAATGCCAACGATCGGGAGCATCGGCCGTGGCATGCACAAGAAATACCTTATCAAATAAAGCCGTTAGCGGTAAATCCTGTAACCATAACCGTTGAGTTTCATTGAGCTGTTCTCGAGTCCAGGATCTCATGACATCGAACCACCCTGTATCAACTTCCGTTTCGAGCTCAGGCAGATCCTCATGATTACCTCGAATGATCAACGCACCCGCTAACCCTAGTTGGCGGCAACGCTCGACCACCTCAACCGGATGCGGGCCATACCCGACTAAATCACCCAAAATAGCGAAGCGATCTGCACCCTGCTCGCGCGCATGCGCAAGACACGCGTCGAGCGCTGGAAGATTAGCGTGCAAGTCTGAGAGTAAGGCAAGCTTCAATGCAGTCTTTCAACAGTATGTTCCGGACTGTATAACGACCGCCACTGTGGCTGCAAACAGATTAAATTACTTCGAATGTAAAAATTAGTCATTTAAAAACTAATCAATTAGTTGTTCATTTAGGACTAGGCCAAAAATGGAAAAATACTGTATATTTGTACAGTAACAGACCTACCTAGGGAGCCCTCTCATGCGTTACGACTTAGATACTCATTACGACATTAGCCCTGAAACTACCCATCAACATCACTGGATACGGGGCACTGATGTGCAGCATGTCTGGAGAAAACATGGCTGGGTACCACCCAGTGAATATCGGCGTGATTTTCAAGCAAATTCGCTCAAATCCCTGAGTGGGTCTGACACAAATAAGCAAATAAATTAATTCGTTAGATGCGAGTTTGATCTTCGTTTTATGCAGCTACAACGAAGCTGTACCACATGAAGCAAATCACGCGGTCAGCTTAGCTTTTCAATGGAGAAACATCGCGTTTTTTAATTAAGCAGTGCTTACTTAGCTCTTGCAAATGAGGCTAATCGAGCCTCGTTTCGCCGCTTTGTCATCATGTCCCAAGATGACAGTCTGTCGTTCATTGCCCTGACAAACAATCGCTATTTGAGATTCATCCTGGCTCCAGCAACGCAGCCATGCACTCTGCTGCTTGGTCGATTTATTGTTGATAGCGGCCACTTCACAATGAGACCAACTAGTAAACATCTCTATGTTAAATAATTTCGGATCATCGCCAGCGATAGGTACTGTTTTTTTCTCACTGGATTTACCAAACTCTACGATCTCGAGATGAGCCTCTGCTTTGGCCTGCAAAGAAATAAATGGCAACAGAAAAACTATCAGGTAACAAAATCGCTGGGTGTGCTTAGTAATAAACATAAATGGTCTTTATCTCTATTTGAGGAGTCTGAAACTATCCATATTGAATAGCTGTTTAACCAGAGGATACTCAAATTTTGCTATTAATCAATAAAACAAACTCTTAGCCCTCGTATTCTCAACATTATTTCTGATGTCTGATGACACCGCCTCTAAAACCTCATGGAAACCGAACCACATGGCGGCCAATCACCCATTTTCATAACTCACGCGCTGGGCAAAACCTACGTTATGGGGCCATTAGTCGTTACCGCCTTGGCCGACGTTAATCTGGCCATTTATCCTGGTGAATTTATCGTATTGCTGGGGCCCTCTGGCAGCGGTAAATCTACCCTCTTGAATATACTTGGCGGTCTGGACAGGCCCTCAGAAGGAACTGCCCACTTTGGTGATCATGCATTAGAAAATGCCAGTGATGATGACTTGACTCGCTACCGACGCGAACATGTAGGTTTCGTTTTTCAGTTCTACAATTTAATACCTAGCCTGACTGCGCGTGAAAACGTAGAACTCGTTACCGATATTGCAGAGCACCCCATGCCTGCAGAAAAAGCACTGGAATTGGTAGGGCTGGCAGACCGCATGGATCACTTCCCATCGCAGTTATCCGGTGGAGAGCAGCAGCGTATAGCGATTGCTCGAGCCATTGCAAAGCAACCCAATGTGTTGCTGTGCGATGAGCCCACCGGAGCTCTGGACTATCAAACCGGTAAACAAGTGCTTGAGGTGATCGAATATATCAATCGCACCTTGGGCACTACCACTATCGTCATTACACACAACGCAGCTATTGCTGGCATGGCAGACCGCGTGCTCTATCTAAGTGGTGGTCATATACAGCGCATAGAAGTACCCACGCACAAGCTCACTCCATCGGAGCTATCCTGGTGAGGGCTTTAGATCGTAAGCTTTTACGTGATGTACGCCAGATTTGGACCCAGGCTTTCACGCTTGCTGTCGTTGTAGGTAGTGCTGTAGCCGGGTTCATCACAACCTACAGTGCGCAAGATTCATTATCGTGGTCGCGCGATCGTTATTACGCTCAATCACAATTTGCTGATGTATTTATCGACTTAAAACGTGCCCCTCTCTCATTGGTGCCCCGATTACAGTCGACTGTAGGCGTGGCCCATGTTGAGACCTCTATCACTCTTCTCGCTCAAATCGATATCCCAGGGATTAGCGATCCTATAACAGGTCGCATGATAGGCATTAAACCCGATGCGACCCCGGAGTTAAATCATATTTTTCTGCGATCAGGAAAAATGATCGCGCCCTACCAAACAGGCACCATTGATGTACTGGTGTCGGAAGCCTTTGCCAGTGCTCGAGGACTTCAACCTGGTGCAGTGCTGTACGCGCTATTGAACGGTAAGCGGCAAGCCTTACGCATATCGGGGATTGCCCTATCACCTGAGTATATTTTTGCAGGTTTAATTGGCGCACCCGACGTAAAAGGCTTTGGTGTTTTCTGGATGGATGAAAAAAAACTCGCCAAAGCCAGCAACATGGAAGGTGCATTTAATCATGTGGCGGCCCGCTTGACGCCCGGTAGTAATCAAACAAGAGTCATCGATGAGTTAGACCAGATCATTGCACCGTATGGTAGTACACGCGCTTATGGACGTGATGAGCAAATGTCGCACAAGGTACTAAATTCCGAGATACAAGAACAGCGTGTATTGGGTACGGTTTTACCACTTATTTTTTTAGCTATAGCGGCATTTCTTTTGAACGTAGTTATAGGAAGACAAATCACTCTACAGCGCGAACAAATTGCGGCGTTAAAAGCGCTTGGTTATACCAATCTTTCGATTGCAAATCACTACTTAAAATTAGTAACACTCATCGTTATGAGTGGCGTAGTACTGGGAATAATTCTTGGGTATTGGCTAGGAAATGAATTGACTGGGATGTATCAACAAGTATTCCATTTTCCTCAGTTTTATTACCGTGTTCGTTCCGAACTTTTACTCACTGCCTTAACAGTAACTATGTTAGCCGGAGCAGCATCCG
>CAYUDI010000068.1:0-12687 GCA_964443585.1 uncultured Bifidobacterium sp. | reverse complement strand
AATTCATACCCATCATTAAAATTATCATGGCATACGATCACGAAGAACAAGAACAACTAGCGACGCTAAAAGCGTGGTGGAATACCTACGGCAATCTGGTTACCTGGCTGGTGACAGCAGTACTCGTGGCATTCGCTGCATGGTCTGGCTGGAAGTACTACCAACGCGATCAAACTGCCAAAGGCGCGATGCTTTACGAAGAAATTGTCAAAGCTGCAGAAGCTAAAGACCAGACCAAGCTTGCTAGGGCAACGCAAGATATGAAAGAGAGATTTGGTTCTACACCTTATGCACAGATGGGTTTGCTTACAGCGGCAAAAGCGGCTTTTGACGCCAATGATGTTAAGTCATCTAAGGAACATCTCCAGTGGATAGTTGACCACGGTCGTACGGATGAATTCAAGGCGATTGCTCGTATACGTTTGGCAGGGCTGTTGCTTGATGAAAAAGCCTATGACGAAGGTTTGAAATTACTTTCAGGAGAATTTCCTGAGCAATTCGCGGCTTTAGTCGCTGATAGGCGCGGCGATTTACTGTTTGCCCAAAATAAGCTGGATGAAGCTCGCAAAGCATTTAAAACAGCACTTGAAAAAACTGAAATCAAGAATCCTGCGCGTCAGCTGATACAGTTGAAATTAGATGCTTTAGGCGGCAGCGCCACAGCGGCGGGCTAAACGAGGACATGATGCGTAATCCATTGGTTGTTCTTATCCCAGCGCTGCTGTTGATTGCTGGCTGCTCCTCGCTCAATCCGTTTGCTCCCAAGCCTAAAAACTCGCCGGCCGCATTGGTTAGTTTTACGCCAACGATGGCTGTTCGCGTAGTGTGGTCGCAAAGCATTGGTAAAGCAGGCGATCAAGTCTTTAAGCCTGCAGTAAGCGACGGACGAATCTTTGCGGCCAATCAGTCTGGTGAGATCGTCTGCATTGATGCAACAAACGGCAACACAGTCTGGAAAATCAAAACAGGTATGTCACTGAGTTCGGGAGTGGGTGCGGATGCAAGTGTTGTCGTTGTGGCCAGCTCGGACGGTATAGTACTCGCGCTAGATGCAGCTACCGGCAAGACGCGCTGGAAATACCAAGCTTCAACAGAAATTCTGTCGCTGCCAGCCGTAGGTAATGGAACAGTGGTGGTTCGTAGCGTTGACAATCGTATCGTTGCCTTGGATGCCGAATCGGGAGCGCGTCGTTGGTATTTGCAGCGTAATGCTCCGTCATTAGCTTTGCGATCATCGCCAGGAATTGTCGTTGACGATGGTTTGGTTTACGTTGGGTTGCCTGCGGGCCGCTTGCTTGCCTTATCCGGTTCAACGGGCTCCCCGCGATGGGAGGCCGCAATCGCTGAACCCAAAGGCGCTACTGAGCTGGAGCGAGTTTCGGATGTTTCTGGTGAGCCTGTAGTGCTTGGTAGAGATATTTGCGCAAGTACTTATCAGGGACGTGTCGCCTGCGTCGACATTGGTAACGGTACGTTGCGTTGGGCGCGTGAATTATCCGCAGCAGTGGGGCCAGGCATTGATCAGCGATATGTTTTTACAGCAGACGAAAAAGGTAATCTTCAGGCGTTCGCGCGCGAGAATGGCAGTAATGTTTGGCGTAATACGAGTTTAAGTTGGCGTAGTTTGTCGACCCCAGTGTCGTTTGGGCGTGCCGTTGCTGTGGGCGACCGTCAGGGCCACCTGCATTTTTTCTCTCGCGAAGAAGGAGCGCTATTGGCTCGTTTAGCTACAGATGGCAGTGCGATACGTGCGACCCCTGTGGTAGCGGGTTCGCAGTTGATCGTTCAAACCCAAGATGGAAAATTGATGGCGATTGCATCGGAGTAGAATTCGTCAATCCCCACAGTTTCTCGCGCCCGCAGGAAAGTCTTTTACTTTCCAGAGATAGTTCATGAAGCCCGTCATAGCACTTATTGGCCGACCTAACGTCGGCAAATCCACTTTATTCAACCGACTCACTCGCTCACGCGATGCGTTGGTCGCTGATATGCCTGGTTTAACCAGAGATCGCCATTACGGTGAAGGCAGGGTAGGCGATCGTCCATTTTTGGTCATTGATACCGGGGGATTTGAGCCGGTAGCCAAAGAAGGCATCATGCATGAGATGGCCAAGCAAACGCGTCAGGCGATCGTTGAGGCCGATGTGGTTGTTTTTATCGTTGATGGCCGTCAAGGTTTGACCCCTCACGATAAAACGATAACGGATTTTCTTCGTAAATCAGGTCGGCAGGTCATGCTGGTGGTGAATAAGTCTGAGGGCATGAAGTACACGTCAGTGACGGCGGATTTTTATGAACTGGGGTTAGGTGATCCTTATGTTATTTCCGCAGCTCACGGCGATGGGGTTGCTGATCTGGTCGAAGAGTCCTTGGATATTGCGCATAAAGATAAACCGCAAGATGACGACGATTCGTTGACTGTGCGAGGTATAAAAATCGCTATTGTGGGCAGGCCTAATGTAGGCAAATCAACGATGGTTAATACCTTGTTGGGAGAAGAGCGCGTCATTGCGTTCGACATGCCTGGTACGACGCGCGATTCAATAGAAATTCCTTTTGAACGTAATGGTAAACATTACACGTTGATTGATACTGCAGGTATCCGACGCAAAGGAAAAGTATTTGAAGCGATAGAAAAATTTTCTGTGGTCAAAACATTGCAATCGATTTCAGAAGCGAATGTAGTTTTATTGCTACTTGATGCACAACAGGACATTTCAGAACAAGATGCGCATATCGCAGGATTCATACTTGAATCCGGTAGAGCCTTAGTTGTGGGCATCAATAAATGGGATGGGCTGACTACTGAGCACAGAGACCATATAAAACGTGAAATCGATCGTAAGCTCACCTTTTTGACGTTTGCTAAGTTTCATTATATTTCGGCATTACAATCGACAGGCATCATGCAGATGTTGAAATCCATAGACGCTGCCTATGCCGCGGCTATGGCCAAGCTGCCAACGCCTCAATTAACGCGTGCTTTGCAAGAAGCATTGGATCACCAACAACCTCGCCGAAAAGGCTCTATACGGCCCAAACTGAGGTATGCACACCAAGGCGGACAGAATCCGCCTATCATCGTAATTCACGGCAGTGCTTTAGATGCAATTGATTCCAGTTATAAGCGTTATTTAGAAAAACACTTCAGAGATAGTTTTTCACTAACGGGTACACCATTAAGAATAGAGTTTCGCTCTGGCAAAAACCCTTTTTCCAGGCAGGAATAAAACCATTTTTCCACGACTCTGTTTGCCAGTGAGGGCCAAAATCGATTACATTCGCGAGGCACGGTCATTTTGGGTTCTTGTACTTTTTTGCGCCGTCCCCATCTGCAGAACTTGACAATAAAACGGAGCTTCCATGAGCAACAAAGGGCAATTGCTTCAGGATCCTTTCCTGAATGCCTTACGAAAAGAGCACGTTCCTGTTTCCATTTATTTAGTGAATGGCATCAAACTTCAGGGGCACGTAGAATCGTTTGATCAGTACGTTGTTTTGTTGCGCAACACTGTTACTCAAATGGTTTACAAACACGCCATTTCTACCGTGGTTCCTGCACGCGCGGTCAATCTCAATACCGAACAGGCCGCCGAGTAAGACTTCAATCTGCTCGAGTTGGTCGGGACTCACGACATGCGCGCTGTATTGGTAGGTGTTGATTTTGGCAAGCTTGATTTCCTGGCTAGTCTCGAAGAGCTGGCATTGTTGTCAAAAACAGCAGGTGCTGAGCCAGTCGCGAGCGTTACGGGTAAACGGGCTTCTCCGGATGCCGCGCTATTCGTTGGCTCTGGCAAGGCCGATGAAGTTCTGGGTACAGTTAATGACCTGGATGCTGAGTTGGTTATTTTTAACCACACTTTGTCGCCAGCGCAGCAACGTAACCTAGAGCGGCATTTGCAGGTTCGAGTTATTGATCGCACCAGCCTCATTCTCGATATCTTTGCTCAACGAGCTCAAAGTCATGAAGGGAAAGTGCAAGTCGAACTGGCTCAGCTACAGCACCTTGCCACCCGTCTGATACGTGGCTGGACCCACTTAGAGCGCCAAAAAGGTGGTATCGGTTTGCGAGGACCTGGCGAGACTCAGCTGGAAACCGATCGACGTTTGATTGGTGCTCGCGTCAAAATGTTGCGAGCTAAGCTGGATAAACTTCAGCGTCAGCGCAATACACAACGCCGTTCGCGCGAGCGCAACCGCACATTTTCTGTGTCGCTGGTGGGCTATACCAATGCAGGGAAGTCCACACTTTTTAACAACATGACCAAAGCGGGTGTGTACGCTGCGAACCAGCTATTTGCGACGCTAGACACCACATCAAGACGCATACATCTGGGCGAATCTGGCAACGTTGTTGTTTCGGATACAGTCGGGTTCATTCGTGATTTGCCCACGCAACTTGTTGCAGCCTTTCGAGCAACTCTTGATGAAACAATACAAGCGGATTTACTGCTGCATGTCGTCGACGCGGCAAGCTCTGTGCGTGACGAACAGATAGAGCAAGTTAACGCTGTTTTGAAGGAGATTGGCGCTGATCATGTGCCGCAGGTACTGGTCTGGAACAAGATCGACCTGGCTGGTGTGGACGCAGGAATCGAACGTGATGAATATGATAAAATTCGACGTGTTTTTGTCAGTGCTCAGACTGGCGAAGGGATGGATTTACTCAGGCAAGCAATTGCCAGCTACGCGCAGGCTGGAAGCGCTGTAGGGCATTTCTCTCCCAGCGACTCCATACTGAGCGAGTTCGGTGATGTACTAACTCCTTAGCTGCACAATTGACGATGGTGCCAACCTCCGTTGGCATTGAATCAGCGTTTCATTCAAGATGAAAAAAGACATTAACTCGGAACGCCACAGCAAGCTCGGATCTCTGCTCAAGAAATTCGGCATCAGTTTTTCACTGAACGACCCACGCTGGGGTCGCGGTTCACAAGACAATAATGATCAGGACTCGCGACAAAACGGTCGCAAGCCGACTGACGGCCCCCCTGATCTCGATCAACTATGGCGTGACTTCAATCAACGTCTGAATCGACTGTTTGGTGGAAAAGGCGGCGGTCGTGGCGGCGATGATGGTGGTTCGCCGACTGACGGACATGGCGCAGGTATTAGCGCAGGTGTCGTTGCTGTTGTCATTGGTTTTCTTTGGTTGGTCAGCGGCTTTTTTATCATTCAAGAAGGCCAGACTGGCGTCATCATGACCTTCGGTAAATTTAGTCATTCAACTCAGCCTGGTTTTAACTGGCGCTGGCCGTATCCAATTCAATCTCACGAAGTGGTTAACCTATCTCAGGTTAGAACCGTTGAGATTGGTTATCGCAGCAATGTTCGAAACAAACTTGCACGCGAATCCTTGATGCTCACTGATGATGAAAACATCATTGATATTCAGTTTGCTGTTCAATACCGACTCAAAGACGCCTCGGAATGGGTGTTCAATAACCGCGATCAGGAAGAAACAGTTAAAGAAGTCGCAGAGACGGCCATACGAGAAATCGTTGGCAAAAGCAAAATGGACTTCGTACTTTATGAGGGCCGCGAAAAAGTGGCTTTCGACACCAGTGCTTTAATGCAGCAGATTTTAGATCGCTACAAAATTGGTGTGTTGGTCACCAACGTCACTATGCAAGCAGTTCAGCCTCCTGAACAGGTACAAGCCTCCTTTGATGATGCTGTTAAGGCTGGCCAAGATCGCGAGCGACAAAAAAACGAAGGTCAGGCTTACGCCAATGATGTGGTGCCTAAGGCACGCGGTGCGGCGTCACGCTTACTACAAGAATCTGAGGGTTACCGCTCACAAGTTGTGGCTAATGCTGAGGGTGAAGCATCACGCTTTTCTAAAATTCTTGTTGAATACCAAAAATCTCCGGGCATTACCCGTGATCGTATGTACATCGAAGCGATGCAGCAAATTTTTACAAGCACAACCAAGGTTATGGTGGATACCAAATCCAGCAACAGCATGATTTATTTACCTCTGGATAAGCTGATTGCCCAGACAGCCGCTGAGTCCGCAGCCGGAGTGCGAGCACCGACCTCGACTGCAGGTGAATCCCAACCGGCTGCAGAGGGTGCACGAGCTCCTGAGCCACGAGTTCGAGACAGTCGAAGCTCGCGTGACAGGGAGGGCAGATAATGAATCGCGTTATATCCTCAGCTATTGCCGGCGTGATTGCGCTGGCGATATTAATGTCCACCTTGTTTGTTGTTGATCAGCGGCAGTTTGCCATTGTGTTTGCACTGGGTGAGGTAAAAGAAGTCATCAAAGAGCCTGGTCTGCATTTCAAATTACCACCACCATTTCAAAATGTGATTTTTTTAGATAAGCGCATTTTGACTTTGGATACACCCGAGCCTGATCGCTTCATCACTGCTGAAAAGAAAAACATACTGGTAGATGCGTTCGTGAAATGGCGCATCGTTGATCCGCGACTCTATTTCATCAGTTTTGGTGGTGACGAACGCCGCGCTCAAGACCGTATGGCACAAATCGTTAAAGCAGCGCTAAACGATGAAATCACTAAACGCACAGTACGTGAAGTGATTTCTGGAGAGCGCGGAAAAGTAATGGATGCTATTCGTAACAAAGTATCTGAAGAAGCCAAACAAATAGGTGGCCAAATAATCGATGTACGTCTTAAGCGTGTTGACTACGTCGAACAGATTAATAACTCTGTGTATGAGCGTATGAAGTCTGAGCGTGCACGGGTAGCGAATGAATTGCGTTCCACAGGCTCTGCCGAGTCCGAAAAAATTCGTGCCGATGCCGATCGTCAGCGCATTGTGATACTTGCGGAAGCCTATCGCCAGGCTGAATCTGTACGAGGCGAGGGCGATGCCAAGGCTGCACGTATTTATGCGCAGGCTTTCGGTCAGAATCCAGAATTCTATAAATTCATACGTAGTCTTGAAGCCTACCGTGAGAGTTTTAAAACACGCAGCGATGTTTTAGTAATTGATCCTAACTCGGAGTTCCTAAAGTATTTCAAGGCACCCGGCGGCGCCCGTAAATAAGGTTGCCGTGTGTCGTACAGCTTGTTGATCACACTCGGTCTGCTGTTCCTGCTTGAGGGATTGTTTCCTTTTATTTCTCCTGGGCGTTGGCGGCAGACCTTCTTGCAGCTGGCAAGTATGACGGATGGTCAAATCCGCTTTTTTGGCTTGCTTGCTATCGTCTTTGGTATCCTTCTGCTCGTCCTACGATTCTTCCTTTCTGAAGCTTGATTGTCATGCCTAATTGGCTACTTCCTGAAAATATTGCTGATGTACTGCCATCTGAAGCGCGCAAGATAGAAGTCTTGCGTCGCGCAATGCTGGATAACTTCCGTCGTTTTGGTTACGAGCTGGTGATGCCCCCCATGCTCGAGTATGTTGAATCATTGATGCCCTTTACGGATCCCGACATGGATCTCCGTATGTTCAAGCTGGTCGATCAGTTATCGGGCCGCACCATGGCTCTGCGCGCCGACATGACGACGCAGGTAGCACGGATCGATGCGCATCTACTTAATCGTAAATCCGTTACCCGTTTGTGTTATGCGGGTAGCGTGCTGCATGCGCGTCCATCTGGTTTTCATGCCACGCGTGAGCCGCTGCAGATTGGTGCTGAAATTTACGGTCATGCTGGATTAGAAGCAGATGAAGAAATACAGTCCTTAGCTTTAGCCTCTCTCAGCATGGCGGGCTTAACAAACGTCACTCTGGATTTATCGCATAACGCCATTCTTCATGCGATTCTGGAAAACGATCCTCAAGCCTTGCGTCATCAGGCTGAGTTAGTGGCTATGTTGCGTGCCAAAGATATGCCGCAGTTGACATCGTTTGTTTTTACATTGAGCTCAACTGTACGTGATGCACTTTCTACACTCATGAGTTTGCATGGTGATATGCGCGTGCTCGAGCGTGCTCGTGCGCTGCTTCCTGCAACAACCAAAATCCAGCATGCTTTAGATGAGTTATCAGTTCTGGCCAAAGCAGCTGGTAAAGTAAACATCAATATCGATTTAGCAGACCTCTCTGGGTATCAGTACGAAAGCGGAGCCATGTTCGCTCTGTATGTTGCTGGGCTTCCAAATGCTGTGGCGCGTGGTGGTCGATATGATCATGTGGGTGAAGCGTTTGGGCGTGCCAGACCTGCGACTGGTTTTTCTTTGGATTTGCGTGAACTCGCACGCTTGCTGCCAGCAGCAACGGCGGTCAGTGCCATACGCGCGCCCTGGGGTAGAGACTCAGCTCTGACGGAGCTAATTAGCTCCCTGCGTGAGCAAGGTGAAATTGTGATTCAGTTGTTGCCCGGTGAAGAAAGTAGTCAACAAGAATTCGATTGTGATCGCGAGATCATTTCCGATAAAAATAAATACATCATCAGAAAGCTATAGAAATCATGGCTAGAAACGTTGTCGTCATCGGCACCCAGTGGGGCGATGAGGGTAAAGGTAAAGTCGTCGACTGGCTCACCGATCATGCACAAGGCGTCGTTCGCTTTCAGGGCGGCCACAACGCGGGACACACCCTGGTTATAGGCGGACAAAAAACCGCACTGCAATTGATCCCATCGGGCATTATGCGAGCCGGTGTAGCCTGTTATATCGGTAATGGTGTGGTGTTGTCGGTGCCGGATCTATTGCGTGAAATCGACAAGCTAGAGGCCTCCGGTATACAGGTGGCAAATCGTTTAAAAGTCTCCGAGGCATGCCCAGTGATTTTGCCTTATCACACAGCTCTGGACGCTGCACGCGAAGCTAAGCGTGGTGACGCCAAGTTAGGCACTACGGGGAAAGGCATAGGCCCTGCGTATGAAGACAAAGTCGCGCGGCGTGCTATACGTGTTGCAGATTTACTCAATGAAAAACGACTAGAAGAAAAACTACGCGAAAATCTTGATTATCATAATTTCGTGTTGGTTAATTATCTCAAAGCACACGCTGTTGATTTTCAAAGTACCTTTGATGCTGCATTAGCATCTGTACCGCGTATTCGTCCTATGGTGGCGGATGTCTCGAGTGCTTTGTATGCTGCGCACAAAGCGGGAGCCAATTTATTATTCGAAGGTGCGCAGGGCAGTTTGCTCGATGTGGATCATGGCACCTATCCGTTTGTCACATCCAGTAATTGCGTCGCTGGTAATGCCGCAGCGGGTTCGGGTGTAGGGCCTAACATGCTGCACTATGTTCTTGGCATCACTAAAGCCTACACAACCCGGGTGGGCTCCGGCCCGTTTCCATCTGAATTGCCGACTGATCAGGGCATAGGAAAACATCTTGCCTCTGTTGGGCATGAGTTTGGAACGGTTACGGGTAGGCCGCGTCGCTGTGGTTGGTTTGATGCAGCATTGTTGAAACGTTCAGTACAGATTAATGGTGTCTCAGGCATGTGCCTGACTAAACTGGATGTGCTTGATGGCTTGGAATCATTAAAGCTTTGCACGGGCTATCGTTTGCATGGAAAGCATGTCGATATTTTTCCGGTGGGTGCAGAAGAAGCAGCGGCCTGCGAGCCTGTCTATGAAGAGATGCCTGGTTGGAGCGAGCCCACAGTGGGCGCTAAGTTAATGAAAGATTTGCCTGCTAATGCGCGTGCGTATGTAAAGCGAGTCGAAGAATTAGTGGGTGTTCCGGTGGATATGGTTTCAACAGGCCCTGATCGTGAAGAGACTATCGTATTGCGTCATCCATTTGAGTAATACACCCGCATGATGTCCAAAGAGCACAGGGGTGATTTGCGGATTTCGTGGGACGACTATCATCGCTCTATTGAAAGTTTGGCCAGAAAGGTAGCTGATTCGCACTGGAAATTTGATCAGGTCCTTTGTCTTGCGCGGGGTGGGTTGCGTCCGGGAGATGTTTTTTCACGTTTGTTCAAGGTACCTTTGGCCATACTCTCGGTTAGCTCCTATCGAGAAGCAGGTGGCACCCATCGAGGTGATCTGCTGATTGCGAACAGCATAAGTTCTTCGACAGCTAACTTAGCCCGCCGTTTACTTTTAATCGATGATTTAGTTGACTCGGGTATTACTTTGCAAAAAGTCAAAGAGTGGTTACTTGTTGAGCATCCTGAAGTCCAAGAGCTACGATCGGCAGTGATTTGGTACAAAGCAGATTCGGTGGAGCGGCCGGATTATTATGAGCACTATGTAGCTGACAACCCTTGGATACACCAGCCATTTGAATCCTACGATCAAATGACCCTGGATGATGTAAAGCAGCCCAATTACACAGGTAATGCGAATGGAAGATAATGAACGCTTAAACAAGACCTTGAGTGATTTAAAAAATGCTCAGGGCAAGCTCAATGATTTAGATCGTGAACATCAAGAGCTGATGGCAAGGCTAGAAAAAGGACGCAAGGCACAACGACGTATAAGTTTGTATCTGGCAGCACTAGCGGTTGCGGCGGGTGGGATGATACTTGGCTCGTTCTATCTGATAGCAAGAAGCTTGTAGCGCTTTTGGGAAAAAAAAGAGCTTGCCTAAGCAAGCTCTCAATCTGGTGGTGCCCACGGAGGGACTCGAACCCCCACACCTTGCGGCACATGGACCTGAACCATGCGCGTCTACCAATTCCGCCACGTGGGCCAAAAGAAGGCGAGATTATAGCGGATTAATCTCGCAAGTCAATAAAACAGAGTTTACTTGCTCTGTTAGTGTACAAGGTCATTGTGATGCACATAATTTTGAATAAGCTTTTTAACTCCTGGCTGTAAAACTCTACGTCCAGCTTTATGCATACTGCACCATTACGTTGGTTCAGTTTTTTTACCTTACTTTTTATCCTATCTTTTGAGCCACTATCCGTACAGCATCCCGAGTCGAGAAGAAATCCTCGGCGTACTGCGCAAAGCAACAGAGCCGCAGACACTTTCCTCCGTTGCTTTGACGTTGTCTGTCAAAGAATCTGAGTTGGATGGTTTAACGCGTCGACTTTCCGCTATGGAGCGTGATGGTCAAATTAAGCCTGATCGCAAAGGCCACATTCAACTCGCTAACACCGCCAGTTTTATTGAAGGTCGTGTTTCATGCCATCGCGACGGTTACGGTTTTTTATTACCGGATGACGGTGATGATGTTTTTCTGCCAGAAAAAGAGATGCAGAAAGTTCTGCATGGAGATCGTGTACAGGTTCGTGTTATTGGTCTTGATAGGCGCGGACGTCCCGAGGGCACCATCGTTGAAGTTTTAGCGCGCGCCAACACACATGTCATCGGACGTTTGATTAATGAAAACAACGTCTGGTTAGTCGTTCCGGAAGACAAGCGCATAGCCCACGATATTTTGCTCGCTGTTCCACCGGGCAAGGCTAAGGTAGGGCAGGTGGTTAGTGTTGAACTGACTGAGCAACCATCGCGCTATAGCCAGCCCATAGGAAAAATCACTGAAGTGCTGGGGGATATAGACGATCCCGGCATGGAAATAGAAATTGCAGTTCGTAAGTACGGCGTGCCTCATGAATTTTCTGCGCCTGCCAAAGCTGCAGCCACCAAACTACCCTCCGAGGTTAAGCCAGCCGATCTGGAAGATCGCGTCGATTTACGCGACATACCCATGGTGACCATCGATGGTGAAGACGCGCGCGACTTTGATGATGCTGTTTACTGTGAGCCTGTAAAAATAGGACGTAGCACCGGATTTCGACTCATCGTTGCTATTGCCGACGTAAGCCACTATGTGAAACCGAATGATGATATCGACGTCGATGCACTAGAGCGCAGCACATCAGTATATTTTCCTCGCAGAGTTATACCTATGCTGCCGGAAAAATTATCGAATGGTTTATGTTCATTAAACCCCAATGTTGATAGATTGACGATGGTGTGTGATGCAGTAATCACTGCCAAAGGCGATATTCATGCGTACCAGTTTTATCCTGCAGTTATACATTCAGCTGCGCGCCTGACGTATACCGAAGTTGCCGCAGTGCTCGGCAACACACGCGGACCAGAGGCTACGCGTCGAGCAGGGATATTGCCCCATCTGCAAAACTTGTATGATTTATTTCAGGTGTTATTACAGTCGCGTCGTGTACGTGGCGCGATTGATTTTGAAACGACCGAAACCTACATCGTTTGCAATGCAGCCGGAAAGATAGAGCAAATACTTCCCCGCACCCGTAATGATGCGCACCGATTAATTGAAGAATGCATGTTGGCAGCGAATGTGTGTGCGGCTGATTTCATGGAACGTAACAAGCACCACGGTATGTTTCGTATCCATGCCGGCCCCACCGAACAAAAGCTAACTCAGCTGCGTACTTTCTTAAAGCAATTGGGATTGTCGCTTGGTGGAATGGATAGTCCAGCAGCATCTGACTATGCTGAATTGATGGAAAAAATTAAGCTCAGGCCTGACGCCATCATGCTGCAGACCATGTTGCTGCGCTCTATGCAGCAAGCGGTGTATAGCCCCGAAAATATCGGCCACTTTGGTTTGTCTTATGATGCTTATGCGCATTTCACCAGCCCAATTCGACGTTACCCTGATTTGCTAACGCATCGCGTTATTAAAGCTATTTTGCAAGGCAAGCACTACCACCCCAAGGGTATTGAGACTGAAAATCTCAATACGCAGTTGTCTCCCGCTGCGCGCAAGATGCAAGCAAAAGATCGTGCTGCGGGCAAGAAAAAATCCGAGGGTGATTTAGCTATCTGGGAAGCGCTGGGCATCCATTGTTCCGCTAATGAGCGTCGTG
>CAYUDI010000067.1:0-12963 GCA_964443585.1 uncultured Bifidobacterium sp. | reverse complement strand
AAGAAAAAACCCCAGTAAATACGTCGTTTTACTGAGGTTTAGAAGGTAGACCTAACTGCATTTTGAGTCCGGCGCGTCTACCAGTTCCACCACCGAGGCATTGTGACAATTTTACCTTATCTTGAAGAAATTCTCACCTATCCCAACCATCAATTTTTCCTTTCGTTCGATTGATGTTGGGCATCAACTCCCCACCGAGGTATTTTGCATACGATGTTCGGCAGTTGGTTGCAACCTCAAAAATATCTGCCTGATTAAGTAGTCTGAAACAAATGTAAGTTGCACGAAGTGAAACGAAATCTCGTCGTGCAGGTGGTTGAGTCTTGGAATATTTGAGGTCAAGTTCTACCAAGATCGTGTTGAACATATCACGATGATGTTCGCCAAACAGTTTTTCTTTTGAGTGTTGCGGGTACTTTATCTTTTTTCTTTCTCTGACCCGTTCAAAGGCAGCATATGCACCGTAATAACTCTTGCATGTCCCTGTTCCGCGTTTTCCCTTGATGTTTCTAATGATGAGGTACTGTTTAATTTTTTGATCGGTTGGTGCTAATTCCTCTTGGACTTCAATATCGCAAAACCGAACATTACTCATCTCAGATACTCGCATACCAGTATTCGTAGCAAAGATGACGTAATCGTAAAGTTCTTGCGCGGCATTTACCCACCGAGGTTTTGTTTCTTCAAGGGATTTGATGTGTCGTATAATACCAACTTGAAGTGACCGATATTCTTTAAAATTGAACCATGGACGTGGTGCATCAATCTTTGTCGTTGAATATGAGTCTTTGAATACGGGAAGTGATTTGATTGTGCCTCGTTGGTAGGCATCATTTAAAACAACTCGGAGTGCATTCTTGTATTGATGAAGTGTTCCTCGTTTGATGGCGGGATACTTCTTGTATATCTCATCTTTGAATTCAAACCAACTTTGGTTCGTAATCGACTCTATCGGTAGACGTCCAAAGTAGGGGAGTATGCGAGACTTCAGTACTGTCTCAATACTTTTAAGGGTTTCGGGACTGCGTTCACCACGAAGAACTGCCTCTTGATAGGTCTTTAGTGCAGTTTTTGCAGAACTGGAAAACGTCTTAGTGGATGTGACGATGATGCCACTTTGTATCTCAGTTAATTTTTTGAGATACCACGCCTCGGCAATTTGTTTTGCGTGAGATTCTGACTTTTCTTTGGTGGACTCTCGGATGTATTTGCCCTTGTGGTGAAATCCCATCCACCAGTAAGAACTATTGAGTCGTCGGAAGATATGAAATCTTCCACCCATCAAATCGATTTTGGGTAAACCGGCAGCATCCGACATGACTCACATCCGACAAGAAACAGACGGGTCGATTGTAACAAGAACGCAGAAAATAATGTGTAGTGACTGTGTAGTTACTAAAAATGCACTAAAAAATGAAAAAACCCCAGTAAATACGTAGTTTTACTGAGGTTTTTAACATAGACCTAACTGCATTTTGAGTCCGGCGCGTCTACCAGTTCCACCACCGAGGCGCGGAACGAATTTTACCAGAATTAAAATCCAACTTTGACTTTAAAGAGGATTACTGCATGTGCTGTCCGCCATTGATCGCGATATTCGCGCCGGTCAAAAAGGCGGCTTCGTCAGATGCAAGATAAGCGACTAGTCCAGCGACTTCTTCAGGCTTGCCCAATCTGCCCATAGGGATCTGTGGAAGAATTTTTGATTCCAAAACTTCGGGCGCAATAGCTGTCACCATCTTCGTTCCTATGTAACCCGGTGAGATCGTATTCACAGTCACGCCCTTGCGCGCCACTTCCAGTGCCAGCGCTTTGGTAAATCCATGCATACCCGCCTTGGCTGCAGAGTAATTAGTTTGACCAAACGCGCCCTTTTGTCCGTTAACCGATGAAATATTGACGATTCGACCCCAGCCTCTATCCGTCATTCCATCGCAGACGGGCTTGGTCATGTTGAATACAGAATCAAGATTGGTTTTAATCACTGCATCCCAATTAGTTTTGTCCATTTTTTTAAATGTCATGTCGCGTGTTATGCCCGCATTGTTCACTAATACATCGATTGGGCCCATACCATGACTTTTGCAATACACTCTTGAGCAGATTCAAAACTAGCGACATCGCAGGGATAGGCGCGAAATGTGTACCCTTTTTCTTTCATTTCAGCCAGCCAGGCAGTGACTTTGCTGTTGCCAGGTGAGTGAGTGGTGGCTACTTGGTAGCCCATGTCGGCCATCTTCATGCAAATAGCTTCGCCTAGACCGCCCATACCACCAGTGACTAATGTAATTCTGCTCATGTGTTCTCCTGATTATCTAAAAATTAGTTTTATTTTTTATCCCGTGTAACAAAATTAGCCTCTTGCGTTGACTATCAGCGCTCTATGGCTAACGCAACTCCCATACCACCGCCTATGCACAGGCTAGCTAGGCCACGTTTTGCATCGCGACGAATCATTTCATGCAGCAAGGTCACCAGTATCCGGCAGCCAGACGCTCCGATGGGGTGACCAATAGCGATGGCTCCACCATTAACATTAATTTTATTTGTGTCCCATCCCATCTCTTTGTTAACCGCAATCGCTTGAGCAGCGAAGGCTTCGTTAATTTCCATCAAATCTAAATCGTTATGAGTCCAACCAGCTTTTTTCAGGCACAGCTGACTAGCAGATACAGGGCCCATGCCCATGATGCTGGGATCGATACCAGCAGAAGAGTAGGCACGTATTTTCGCCAGAGGTTTTAAGCCGAGTTCATTTGCTTTTTGTGCACTCATTAACATGACTACAGCAGCTCCATCATTTAATCCAGAAGCATTACCCGCTGTAACTGAGCCATCTTTAGAAAAAGCGGGTCGTAGTGAGGTCAGGGCATCCATCGTGCTGCCATGCTTAATGTATTCATCGCTATCAAACAGTACGTTGCCTTTTTTACTGACGATCTCTATTGCTGAAATTTCATCTTTAAATTTTCCCGCTTTCTGCGCTGCTTCAGCTTTGTTTTGTGAGGCCAATGCAAATTCATCTTGTTCAGTGCGGGAGATGGTAAATTTTTTCGCTACATTTTCTGCCGTGATTCCCATGTGATATTGGTTATATACATCCCACAAACCATCCACAATCATCGTATCAACGAGTTTTGCATCGCCCATGCGAAAGCCGTCGCGTGAATTATTCAAAACATGCGGTGAAGCGCTCATGTTTTCCTGGCCACCGGCAATGATGATGTCGGCATCCCCGCAGCGGATGGCTTGAGCTGCTAAGTGCGTAGCTTTAAGTCCGCTTCCGCACACTTTATTAATCGTGATGCCTGGTACTCTGTCTGGCAGCCCGCTTTTGATCACGGCTTGTCGCGCTGCGTTTTGACCTACACCGGCAGTCAGTACCTGACCCAAGATAACTTCATTAATCAGATGGCCATCAAGGCCTGTTTTTTGTATCAGGCTTTTAATCACATGGGCGCCTAAATCAGAGGCCGCAATCTTAGCGAGTGTTCCACCAAATTTACCTACGGGGGTACGGGTTGCGGCGACGATAACTACTTCATTCATAGGTTTTCTCCGAATGTGATCACTCTGTACTGCACAGTTGATGTGCGCAAATTTGCAAAGCGGACAATCTTAGCGACAGGCATTAGCTTATTGTTGATAGCGCTCAATTTTCTTGCATTACCAAGTCTGTTGAGTCACCAGTCTATTTGTAGGATGGATTTTTAATCCGAATAAAGGTAAGCCTTATCGAAGACCGCACTCTTATGAGTAGGATAATAGCCGCTGATATGAGCTGGGCGAAAGGATTTTTAGAGGGAGAAATCTAACTTGTTTACAGAGTATGTAACTAAGATTAGCAAATCGAAATCAAATAATCTTCGTTGCATTGCGCAATTGTTTTACTTGAAGTTGCCCTTTGAGCAGAGCTTTGCTGAGAATTTTATAGGTGTCTTTATCAAAAGATGGCTTTGTTGGTGCTTCCTCAAGCAGGCTCGACAAAGCGTCTTCTGATTGTGCGGTGCCCATATAGCACCAGTTGTTAACCAGATGCATATCCGTTTTATCCCCCACTGTCTCTATCAATGCAACAGCGTTTGTATATGGCCACGTCTTTATGTGGAGCTGTGACAGAGCCGCTTCCAGCCTCGCCCGATGAAAAGAGGGGTGTTCTTTACCAACACACACGCCTTTGCAGCGTCGCAGTTGCCAGCCAAAACACGCAGGGTTGGTTTTGGAATTGGCTTCTAGGCCCAGATGTACTAAACAGAGTTGATGGCTTTCAGCTAAATCACGCATGACAGCTTCAGCTTTGCGTTTAGAACTAAACAAACCATATAAGCGATCAGCGCGTCCAAATGAATTTTCACTGGCATAACAAAGTTCGGGATAGGTTCGACCAGTACCATCTTCAAGCAGCCGCCAGGTACACAAATCGTCCTGACGTCTGAGCGTTTTATTGTGTATGGGTTGTAGCTGTTTAATGAGCTTAGCTTCTAACAGCAGCGCACCAATTTCTCCAACAGTGACACGCCATTCGATGCGATGCAGTTGCTGCGATAATCGCATGTCTTTATACAGCTTGTGATCCGAACTAAAGTGCGACATCACGCGCTGGCGAAGATGCACACTTTTTCCTACATACAGCGGACTATTATTTTCGCCATAAAAAAAATAAACACCCGGCGTATCAGGACAATCGTCAAGTACATCGGATGGCAGATGCGATGGCAAGGAGGGTTTTTGTAATAGCGTGTGCAGCGCTGCATGGATTGTTTCTGGCTCAAATTCAGTATGAATTTTTTGCCAAAGCTGCCATAAAAGATCAGCGTCCCCGAGCGCTCTATGTCGTGCACTTACTTTTAGGTTGTGACGTGAAACTAAAGCATCTAGATTATGACGGCTCTGATCTGGGTAGAGGTTGCGTGAGAGCTTTACTGTGCAAAGCACCTCCGCCTTAAATGTGTAGCCAGCTTCAGTAAATTCATTGCGCAAGAAACCATAATCGAAGCGCACGTTGTGAGCGATGAATAGCGCGCCTTGCAATCGTTCGTACAGATCTTTTGCCAGTGATTTAAACGAGGGCGCTTCATGCACCATCTCATTGCTGATGCCAGTGAGCCCTTGGATGAATGCCGGAATAGAGATACCCGGGTTAACTAAGGTAGACCAGTGGGTGACCTTGCCATCGGCAGTCACTTCAACTATTCCTATTTCTGTGATGCGATCAATTGTGGCATTTGCACCTGTTGTTTCCAGATCGACGAAGACTATTTTTTCTAAGTTCATGTGCAAGGGGATTATTTGCCCCAACTATCTCTTAAGGTAACGATACGGTTAAACACTGGTTGGCCAGGTTGTGAGTCAACACGGTCTGCCACAAAGTAGCCATGTCGTTCGAATTGAAATTTTTCATCGGGTTGAGATTTATCAGCGCCCGCTTCCAAGTAAGCTTGGATCACTGATTTAGAGTGTGGGTTCAGCGCTTGTTTAAAATCTTTTCCACCTGCATCCGGTTGAGCATCAGAAAATAAACGGTCATATAGTCGTACTTCCGCGGGGACGGCATGGGCAGCTGACACCCAGTGTATGTTGCCTTTGACCTTGTAATTGGACGAGCCTTCCGTGCCGCTCTTGCTATCGGGGTAGTAAGTGCAGTGAACAGCAATGACCTCACCGGCGGCATCTTTATCGCAGCCTATACACTCAACGACAAAGCCATAGCGTAAGCGTACCTTGCTACCCGGGTAAAGGCGAAAGTAACCTTTCTCCGGTATTTCCATAAAATCTTCGCGCTCTATCCAGAGTTCGCGACTGATAGGAAAGGTACGATTTCCGCGTTCGGGGTGATGCGGATGCACGGGTGCTGAACACTCTTCCGTTTGTCCTTCGGGGTAATTATCGATGATCAGTTTAAGGGGATTGAGCACAGCGACTGTACGCGCAGCTTTGGCATCGAGGTCATCACGTAGCGCGCCCTCAAGAATACTCATGTCTATCCAGCTATCCGATTTAGCAACACCTATACGCTCTGCAAAAAGCTGTATGGATTCGGGTGTATAGCCTCGGCGTCGTATGCCCACTATCGTAGGCATGCGCGGATCATCCCACCCATCAACAATTTTTTCTTCGACTAACTGTAAAAGTTTACGTTTACTCGTAATAGCAAACGTTAAATTTAACCGTGCGAATTCATATTGATGTGGCAGTGGTTTTTTAAAAAATCCCCCTTCGGCTAAGCGTTCTAGAATCCAATCATAAAACGGGCGGTGATCTTGAAATTCGAGTGTACAAATCGAATGCGTAATATTTTCTATGGCATCTGATATGGGATGCGCATAGTCATACATGGGATAGATGCACCATGCGTCACCGGTGCGGTGGTGATGCGCATGCCGAATGCGATAAATTGCCGGATCCCGCATGTTCATGTTCGGCGCAGCCATGTCGATTTTTGCGCGCACTATGTGCTCACCGTCTTTGAATTCACCCGCTTTCATGCGACGTAGCAAATTAAGAGACTCAGCTGCGGGACGATCACGAAAGCGAGAATTTTTACCTGGTTCACTAAAATTACCTCGGTTAGCAGCCATCTCTTCTGCGCTCTGACTATCAACATAGGCATGATTGGCTGATACTAACCATTCAGCCATGGTGTAGAGCTGATCGAAATAATCACTGGCAAAATATTGATGATGATCGCCTGTGTGTTGCCAGGTAAAGCCCAGCCATTCGACACTATCAATAATGGTGTCTACGTATTCTTGGTCTTCTTTGGTTGGGTTGGTATCATCAAACCGCAGATGACAGCGGCCTTGGTAATCACGTGCTAATCCAAAATTGAGGCAAATAGATTTTGCATGTCCAATATGGAGATAGCCATTCGGCTCGGGCGGAAAACGGGTGATGACAGTCGGCAGCGGTTTGCCTTGTTTATCAGTCCGATTAGCATATTTGCCGCTTGCGTTATCGGCATCGATAATGCCGCGCAAAAAATTGGATGGCGCATTGAGTGCACCGTTGTTGCTGTCATTGCCCATGGATGTGCAAGCCGGAAGGAAGATATCAAAGTGCGATTTTACCGTAGCCTACAATCTGCGCATGAGTGATCTTAGGAGTAAGGCTGATGTGGACTTATCCAAGAGTACTGGCACACCGCGGAGGCGGTGTTCTTGCACCAGAAAATACGATGGCTGCCTTACGCAAAGGTTTTGCCATGGGTTTTCGAGGAGTGGAGTTTGACGTCATGGCAACTCGCGATGATGAGCTAGTCCTTATTCATGATGATGTTTTGGGGCGTACCGTAGCCGGCAACGGCAGCATAGGCCAACTCAATTTGAGTGATTTATTGGCCATGGATGCAGGAAAATGGTTTTCTGCTGAGTATGCGGGCGAGCTTGTGCCGTCATTTGCCCAGGCAACAGAGTATTGCGTAAGTTCTGGCATTTTTATGAATGCCGAAATCAAACCGGTTCCCGGACAAGAGGTGCGTACAGCAGAACTGGTAGCGCAGTTTTGTAATTTGCTACCGCAGGGTAGTGTATTGGTGTCATCGTTTTCGCTGGATGCGCTTCGCGTTACAAAACAGCTAGCTCCGGCCGTTCCGCGTGCGTGGCTAGTTGAGTCCGTGCCCGATGATTGGTCACAGACATTAGCCATGCTGGACTCCACTACCCTGCATGCGCAGGCGAAAACTCTGAATGCTTCAGTCATAGCAGCACTCAAGGCTGAAGATATCAATCTGCTTGCCTACACTGTCAACGACCCGGCGCAGGCACGCGCGTTGTTTACGATGGGCGTGGATGCCATGTGCACCGATAGATTGGACCTCATAGGGCCAGATTTTTTTGATAATTTGTAGATTCATTATTTTTTCGGCAATTTACTTAGCCACAGACAGTTCGCTGCTTAGTCTGCAGAGTGGGGTTCACGTATAATCTTTGGCTTTCCCAGCGGCCTGCAATCCCTCGATTTATAGGTCCAAAACTGCGCCACCACGTCCCCATGAACTCGTCTGATATACGCGAAAAATTTCTTTCTTTTTATGCCTCTAAAGCGCATACGGTCGTTCGGTCATCCAGCCTCGTGCCGGGTAATGATCCGACTTTGTTATTTACTAATTCAGGCATGGTTCAATTTAAGGATGTTTTTCTTGGAGCGGACAAACGCGATTACGTGAGAGCCGCCTCGGTTCAGCGCTGTTTGCGTGCGGGTGGCAAACATAACGATCTGGAGAACGTGGGTTACACCGCGCGCCACCATACATTTTTCGAGATGCTGGGTAACTGGTCATTCGGCGATTATTTCAAACGCGATTCATTAATTTGGTCGTTCGAGCTACTGACCAAAGTTTATGGACTCCCTTCAGAAAAACTCTGGGCAACGGTCTATCACACCGATGATGAAGCCTATGACATCTGGGTCAAGGACATAGGATTGCCACCTGAGCGAGTCATACGTATAGGTGACAATAAAGGCGCTCCGTTTGCATCAGATAATTTTTGGCAAATGGCCGATACCGGCCCGTGCGGTCCATGTTCTGAAATTTTCTTTGATCACGGCCCCGACATCTGGGGTGGACCACCGGGTAGTCCTGAGGAAGATGGTGATCGCTACATAGAAATTTGGAACAATGTGTTTATGCAGTTTGATCGTCAAATCGATCCTGCTACGGGTGTAGCGACACTCACTCCACTGCCTGCACCGTGCGTCGACACAGGTATGGGATTGGAGCGCCTGGCGGCCATCCTTCAGCATGTTCATAGTAATTACGAGATTGATCTCTTTCAGCGATTAATTAAGGCCGCAGCGCGTGAAACGGGTGCTAAAGATCTCAGCAATAATTCGTTGCGTGTAATTGCTGACCACATTCGCGCGTGTGCATTTTTAGTGGTTGATGGTGTGGTGCCAGGTAGTGAGGGACGTGCATATGTATTGCGCAGGATTATTCGACGTGCTCTGCGACACGGTAACAAACTAGGCCAGAAAAAACCGTTCTTTTATAAATTAATTCCTGATCTTGTTGCCGAAATGGGCGCGTCCTATCCTGAGTTGAACGAAGCAGCTGACCGTGTCGCCAAAGTGCTCAAGCAAGAAGAAGAACGTTTCGGTGAAACCTTAGAAAACGGCATGAAGATTCTTGAGGCCGCTCTTGCTAAAGATCCAGTAAGACTCGATGGAAAAACGGCTTTTGCCTTGTACGACACCTATGGTTTTCCATTGGACCTGACCGCAGATATTTGTCGTGAGCGGGATGTCGCTTTGGACGAGCCTGGTTTTCATGAGGCTATGGAAAAACAAAAATCTACCGCGCGCGCAGCGGGTAAGTTTGAAATGGCCACAGCGGTAGAGTACTCTGGCCCGAAAACACAATTCACTGGCTACGATACGCTGACAGATAACGCAAAAATAATCGCTTTATATGTTGCAGGTGCATCAGTAAATCATATCGTTGCAGGTCAAGAAGCCACCATCGTGCTGGATCGCTCGCCGTTCTATGCAGAGTCAGGTGGACAATCAGGTGATGTGGGATTAATTGAATCGGCGAACGCCTCGTTTGCTGTTGCCGATACTCAAAAAGTACAACTCGATGTGTTTGGACATCATGGCAAACTCGCCACAGGCAAACTTTCTGTGGGTGATGCAATAACCGCCATAGTGAATGCAAATGTACGTTCGTCCATCATGCGTAACCATTCAGCAACTCACTTAATGCACAAGGCTTTGCGTATGGTGTTGGGCGGCCATGTAATGCAGAAAGGTTCATTGGTTGATCCTGATAAAACGCGTTTCGATTTTAGTCATAACGCACCTTTGACTGCAGATGAAATTCGTCGCGTTGAAGCATTGGTTAATCACGAAATTTTGCACAACGCAGCTACACAAGCCGAGTTGATGGCGTATGACGATGCAATTAAAGCCGGCGCTATGGCGCTGTTTGGAGAGAAGTACGGCGATCAAGTGCGCGTACTAGGCGTTGGTAGCTCCACCGAGTTATGTGGTGGCACACACGTGACACGCACCGGAGATATCGGCTTATTCAAAATTATTTCTGAAGGTGGCGTTGCGGCCGGTATTCGTCGCGTTGAAGCTGTTACAGGTGAACATGCATTAGCACTAGTTCAATCGCTGGCAGCACGCGTTAACGAAGCGGCTGCTGCCCTCAAAGTGCAGCCAGAAGAAATTACACAACGCATTGCGCAGGTACAAGATCAGGTTAAGTCACTCGAAAAAGAATTAGCCTCACTCAAAGCAAAAATAGCTTCCGGTCAGGGCGATGATTTACTTGCTCAAGCAGTCGATATTCATGGCATTAAGGTTCTCGCGGTTGCTCTTGAGGACGCTGATGTGAATACGATGCGCGCCGTGATGGACAAGATGAAAGATAAATTAAAGACAGCGGCTATTGTGCTTGCATCCGTAAGCGACGGAAAAGTAAGTCTGATTGCTGGTGTGACGGCCGACGCTACATCCAAAGTCAAGGCGGGCGATTTGGTTAACTTTGTCGCGCAACAAGTGGGAGGTAAAGGCGGTGGGCGTCCTGACATGGCGCAAGCCGGTGGTACTGATCCTTCAGGTTTGCCCAAAGCGCTGGCGTCCGTTAGTCAGTGGGTGAATGAGCGCTTAAGCTAATAAATCAAAAAATAATAACTATATGCATTATCGCTATTGCCCCTTGTGTGCCAGTGAACTGGTGATGCGTCACGACAGTGAGTCGGGTGCCGATGGCGATAAAGCCCGTATGGGTTGCCCCACGGGACATTGGACCCATTGGGATAATCCTGTTCCTGTACTGGCTGCATTAGTCGAGGTCCAGGGCAGGATTTTGTTAGCTCGGAATGCGGCCTGGGGCCCACGTAATTTTGCGTTGATTACAGGCTTTATGGAGCGCGGCGAGACACCGGAGCAGGGCATAGCGCGCGAGCTTCTGGAAGAAACCAGTCTGGCGGCGAGTAAAGTTGAGTTAATTGGAGTGTATGAATTTTTGCGCAAAAATGAGCTGATCATTGCGTATCACGTCCAAGCCGAGGGAGAGATACGTCTTTCGCCCGAATTGGTGGAATACAGACTAATTTCGCCTGAAAAACTCAAACCCTGGCGTGCAGGAACGGGCTATGCCATGGCAGACTGGATGCGCGCTCGGGGGCTGGAGCCTGAGTTTATCGATTGGGGCCAAGAGGCGCCCAGCAACGACTAGTAACGACTGATAGTCACCGTGTTCGCTAATAAAAGAGCCTGTTGCAACTGCGGACCGAGTAAATTCAGTTAGCCCTTGTTGGTTAGGTGGTTTTGCCGAGGATAAGAAATGGAATTTCAAAAAGATGTCGATGCGCGCGGCATGAAATGCCCGTTGCCAATATTGAAAGCAAAAAAAGCCCTGAACGACATGCAGACGGGTGAAATTTTGAGGGTAATGGCTACTGATCCTGGTTCGGTCAGGGATTTCAGCGCGTTTTCCCGTCAAACTGGTAACGAGTTGCTATCCCATGCCGAACAGAACGCTGAATTTACATTTTTCCTTCGCAGGAAATAAACGAACGACCGTGCGTGATTTTTGCGCACAGTTGCGTTATTCCCTATAATTCGAGTTTACGTTAACGTCAATCTGGCTTATCCGGTTCAACTGGTTGGGTCAGGCATTTCAATTCATCCCAAGGACAGTCATGAAGGTACTGGTACCCGTCAAACGCGTGGTCGACTACAACGTTAAGGTCCGCGTTAAATCCGATAACAGCGGCGTGGATATCGCCAACGTCAAAATGTCGATGAATCCCTTCGATGAAATCGCTGTTGAAGAAGCCATGCGGCTAAAAGAAGCTGGCAAAGCAACTGAGGTAATCGCTGTGTCGTGTGGCGTGACCCAATGTCAGGAGACATTACGCACTGCAATGGCCATTGGTGCTGATCGCGCTATTTTGGTTGAAACCGATGTCGACCTACAGCCATTAGCCGTAGCCAAACTCCTTAAAGCAGTCGCTGATAAAGAACAGCCGCAACTCATCATCTTGGGTAAACAAGCCATTGATGACGATTGCAATCAAACAGGTCAAATGCTTGCTGCGTTGCTAGGCTGGCCGCAAGCGACCTTTGCTTACAAAGTAGCTGTTGATGGCGACAAAGTAATGGTCACGCGCGAAGTGGATGGTGGCCTTGAAACACTCGCCTTGAATCTGCCTGCAATTGTGACTACCGATTTGCGCCTGAACGAACCACGCTATGTGACTTTGCCCAACATCATGAAGGCCAAGAAAAAAACACTGGATGTGATTAAGCCCGATGAACTGGGTGTTGATGTCACGCCGCGCTTAAAAACAATTAAGGTGAGTGAGCCCCCGAAACGTTCAGCGGGTGTGATGGTGCCAGATGTCGCCACTCTGGTAGCCAAACTCAAGAACGAAGCAAAAGTCATCTGAATAACAAGGACATAACGTTATGACCGCACTAGTCGTTGCAGAACACGATAATGCTTCGCTTAAAGCAAGCACTCTTAACACCGTCACAGCCGCAGCTCTCTGCAGTAAAGAAGTTCATATTTTGATCGCCGGTCATGGCTGCGCAGCGGCTGCTGCAGCTGCAGCTCAGATTGCAGGCGTCACCAAAGTGTTAATCGCTGATGGCGAACAATTTGCTAATGGCTTGGCTGAAAATATTGCAGAGCAAGCATTGGCATTGGCGCCTGGCTATACGCATGTGCGTGCACCTGCTACTGCTTATGGAAAAAATATACTTCCGCGCGTAGCAGCGCGTTTGGATGTGGGCCAGATTTCAGAAATTACCAAAGTCGATTCACCCGATACGTTTGAGCGTCCGATTTATGCGGGTAATGCGATTGCTACTGTGCAATCGCTCGACGCAATCAAAGTGATTACGGTTCGAACGACGGGTTTCGATGCCGCTGCCACAGGTGGTGCAGCGATAGTTGAAAATATTTCGGTCGTTGCTGATTCCGGAAAATCTGCTTTTGTCTCTCGTGAACTC
>CAYUDI010000066.1:7378-13132 GCA_964443585.1 uncultured Bifidobacterium sp. | reverse complement strand
AGATCTGTTACAGGCTCAGTGGGCATGCGATTGAGCACAGTATCAATTAATTCAGAAATCCGTCGAAAACCAATCTGCCCATCAAGAAAAGCCTCAACAGCCACCTCATTAGCTGCGTTTAATACTGCCGCAGCGCTACCACCTGCGCGCAGCGCATCAAAAGCAAGCTTAAGACAAGGAAACCGCTGATAGTCAGGTGGACGAAAATTCAATTGTGCGATTTTGGTCAGGTCTATTGAGTCGACACCCGATTCAATACGATCTGGATACGCCAAGGCATGTGCAATGGGGGTACGCATATCCGGATTGCCTAACTGCGCCAATACCGATCCGTCAGCATACGACACCATGGAGTGAATCACACTTTGCGGATGTATGACGACATCAATCTGGCTTGGTGCTGCGCCAAACAACCAATGCGCCTCAATGACTTCTAATCCTTTGTTCATCATCGTTGCTGAATCAACGGATATTTTTCTGCCCATACTCCAATTAGGATGGGCAATGGCTTGTTCGGGGGTGACCTGATCGAGTGTTGAAACATCACGATCCAAAAACGGCCCGCCAGAGGCTGTTAAAACAATTTTTCGTATGCCGTGATTCGCTGGTTGGCGCTGATAATTGAGAGGCAAACACTGAAATATCGCATTGTGTTCGCTATCAATCGGCAAAAGTATGGAGCCACTGGCCGCAACAGCATCCATAAAAAGTTGGCCAGAAATCACTAGCGCCTCTTTATTTGCAAGCAGGATTTTTTTACCTGCATGAGCTGCCGCCATAGTTGATGCCAAACCTGCTGCACCCACGATTGCAGCCATGACTGTAGTGCAGGCTATAGCGCTTGCGACATCACACAATGCTTGCTCACCGTAGTCAACGTGCGTCGTTACTCCAGCTGATTTAAGACGCTCAGAAAGTTGGCTGGCGGCTTGCGCGCTGCCCACCACAGCTACTTCAGGCTTAAACCGAATACACTGTTGGGCAAGATCATCAACCCGGCTATGCGCTGTTAAAGCAAACACTCGGTATCGATCAGGATGCCGCGCAATCACATCCAGCGTTGATACACCTATGGAGCCAGTAGCTCCAAGTACTGTTATCGATTGCATAGTTTTTATTTTTTGTCTCAGGACTGCGTCGTCAATAACAAAATCAATGGCATAACGGGTATCAATGCATCAATGCGATCCAATACACCTCCGTGTCCCGGCAACAACTGACTACTATCCTTCATGCCAGCACGTCGCTTTAACAGTGATTCAAACAGATCGCCTATCACACTCGCAGCAACCAGCGCGCTCATGATAATTATCCACAGCAGCCATCCAAACTGACGTAATAGCTGTGCCGCAAACGTCTCGGCAAATGGCGTAAAAAAAACAGACACTGCGAACATCACAAGTACAGCAACCCAACCACCGATCGCACCTTCCCAGGTTTTTCCAGGTGAAATACTCGGCGCCAACTTACGTCGCCCAAATTTTCGACCAGCAAAATACGCGCCAATGTCGGCTACCCAAACGATAGCCATAGCTGATATCAGATACACAGCCGAATGTTCAAACACTGCTGCTATCGACACAAAGCAACCGAACAGGGCAATCATAAATACAAACACAAACAGCAGGCCACGCGCGCCCTCATGTGTTGGCAGACCTAACTTTAATGCAGGGAAAAATCGTATTGCCCATATCAGCGTGCAAAGTGCAGCGAGTGGCTTCCAATTCCAACCAGGCCCAGATGTAAGTATCAGCAACACGATACCGGCCACAGCAGCTGCAGGCAATGCAATGCGCACCTGTAGCAAGCGCAGGCTTTCCCAAACCGCTGCCGCAAAAAAAACAGCTAGCGTGACGCGAAAGGCCAGCAATGATTGTGAACCAAGTACGACAGCTAGTAACGCTAGCAGCGCGATTGCAGTTAATACTCTTTGACGCAGCATCAGGAAGCTTTCCTGACCTCGATTAGCTGGGCACTCGTGCGCCCGAAACGCCGCTCTCGCTCTTGATAGGAAATGATGGCCGTATCAAGCGCAGTCGCATCAAAATCAGGCCAATAGGTGTCAGTAAAGTAGAGCTCTGTATAGGCTAACTGCCAAAGCAGAAAATTTGAAATTCGCTGCTCACCACCAGTGCGGATGAATAAATCTGGCTCAGGTGCATAAGACATCGCCAGATGGGGCGCTATGTTTTGCTCGGTAAATTCTGTGTCATGGGGTTGCGCCGCGGCCGCTTTATTCATCGCCTGGAGCATATCCCAACGACCACCATAATTTGCGCAGATAGTTAGGTTGAGTTTGTCGTTGTCTTTCGTCTTGAGCTCAGCCTGTGCGATCTGATCCTGCAAACGCTTATCAAAGCGACTCAGATCACCGATTACACGAAGTCGAATTCCTGTGGCACACATGCGATTAACTTCGCGCTCCAGCGCAGAAGAAAATAAACGCATGAGCAGAGAAACCTCTTCTGCGGGGCGACGCCAGTTTTCCGAACTAAAAGCAAACAAGGTTAGGTAAGAGATTTTGCGTGACACGCATGCTTTAACTATACCGCGTACTGCTTCCACCCCTTTGGCATGGCCTGCAACCCGGGGCAAATAACGCGATGTCGCCCAACGACCGTTACCATCCATGATGATGGCAACATGCGAAGGAATAAGCGATGTGTCGGGAATAGTCTGAGTTGAGCTCGATTGCATCATCGCTTAGCCAATAATCATATAAATGTAATAGTCTGCTGCGCGCACATTGTTGCGCGACACAGGACGTCGTCCACTAGCGCATAAAAAGGTCTAAAAAAAACTATCTTTCTGATAATTAGCGTTGCTGATAAAGCTTATACGGTCAGCACTTCTTTTTCTTTTTCTGCGATTAGTTTATCGACTTCTGCCACGAACTTATCTGTAAGTTTTTGCACATCCTCTTGCGCACGACGCTCGTCGTCTTCAGAAATCGCTTTGTCTTTCAAAAGCTTTTTCAAAACCTCATTTGCATCACGTCGAATATTTCTAATCGCGATTTTGGCATCTTCAGCCTCGCTCTTAACTAGCTTAACCATTTCTTTGCGACGCTCTTCTGTTAAAGCAGGTGTTGGAACCCGAATAACATCACCCTGCGTCGAAGGATTTAGACCAAGATCTGATTCTCGTATCGCTTTCTCAACCGTCGATATCATCTTTTTTTCCCAAGGCTGCACACCGATAGTACGTGCATCGAGCAGAGTCACATTGGCTACTTGTGTGATATTTGTCGCAGTACCGTAGTAATCGACTTGAATGTGATCAAGCATGCCTACATGCGCACGCCCGGTTCGCACTTTTGACAGATCGGTCTTGAGTGTTTCTATAGATTTCTGCATTTTTTGATCAGTATTTTTTTTAACGTCGGCAACGCTCATGCTGCTCTCCTGTAATTCTTTAATTTAATCAATGTATTTACTTATGGCGACGCATCATCGCAAAATGTTTATACGTGAACCAGAGTTCCTTCGTCTTCTCCCAGGATTAATCGCCTTAATGCTCCCGGTTTGGTAATAGAAAATACCCTGATAGGCAATTTTTGATCGCGGCATAGCGCAAATGCGGTTGCATCCATGACTTGCAAATGTTTAGCTATGGCTTCATCAAAGCTTATTTCAACGTAACGCGTTGCAGAAGCATCTTTTTTAGGATCTGCGCTGTACACACCATCGACTTTAGTCGCTTTAAGCACAACTTCAGCACCAATTTCTGCACCACGCAAAGCCGCCGCTGTATCTGTTGTGAAAAATGGATTACCAGTTCCGGCAGCAAAAATAACTATCTTGCCTTCTTCCAGGTACTGCAAGGCCTTGGGCCGTACGTACGGCTCGACCACCTGTTCTATACCTATGGCCGACATCACACGGGCAGTCATGTTTACCTGACGCATCGCATCGGCCAAAGCCAATGAATTCATGACAGTGGCGAGCATGCCCATGTAGTCGGCGGTGGCACGGTCCATGCCCTGAGCGCCTGGTGCTACGCCGCGAAAAATATTACCTCCACCAATAACAATGGCTAGTTCGACGCCCATTGCTGCAATCTCAGCAACGTCGGCCACCATGCGTTCTATCGTTGCCCGGTTAATACCATAAGAATCCTCGCCCATCAGCGCTTCGCCGGAGAGTTTCAGAAGGACTCGCTTGTAAGCGGGTGACGTCATATTTAATGCTCCCTGGTGATTCAATTTTTTACTTAGTTTCGCCAAAAAACTGGCAATATTTTAACTGCTGAACTGTTTGACGCATGCACCACCTGCGGCGGCCTAAAAAAACGGGCCTTGCGGCCCGTTTTAATCATTATGCTTGCTTAGCAGCGGCTACTTGGGCCGCTACCTCGGCAGCAAAATCATCTTGTTTTTTCTCTATACCCTCACCAACTACAAACATCACAAAACTCTTCACAGAGGTATTTGCCTCTTTCAGCATCTGCTGAACTGTCTGCTTGTCATTCTTGACGAAGGTTTGATCAAACAACGAAACTTCTTTGAGATATTTTTGAACAGAACCTTCGACCATTTTGGTGGCGATTTCCGCAGGCTTACCGGACTCTTCTGCCTTGAGTCTGGCAACTGAACGCTCTTTTTCTATTAAGTCAGCAGGTACCTGATCTGATGACAGAGCAACCGGCTTCATAGCTGCAATATGCATGGCTACGTCTTTACCAACCTGCTCATCTGCACCATCAAACTCAACCATTACACCGATACGTGTTCCGTGTAGATAAGAAGTTAGTTTGCCCGTGGTCTGAAAACGTTGAAAACGGCGGATAGCCAAGTTCTCGCCAATACGACCAATGAGCTCAGTGCGAACTTCTTCAACGGTCTTGCCATACAAACCTAAAGAGGACAATGCAGCTACGTCAGCCGGATTATGCTCGGTCACGAGTTTGGCAATATCGGAGGAAAATTTAAGAAAATCGTCGTTCTTAGAAACGAAATCGGTTTCACAGTTAATTTCAACAAGGGCGCCCACGCCGCCGGCAATGTGGGATGCCACTACGCCTTCCGCTGTGATGCGTGATGCCGCTTTCGACGCTTTGCTACCGAGTTTGACGCGCAAGATCTCTTCTGCACGAGCCATGTCACCCTCTGCCTCGGTCAGTGCTTTTTTGCACTCCATCATGGGCGCATCTGTTTTAGCGCGAAGCTCGCCCACCATTGCTGCTGTAATTACTGCCATTGTGCTCTCCTAGTTCAGGGATGACGCACCGCGTCATCCATTATTCGTTTCCCGAAAAAAAGGGGCTAACCTTCGTTGCCCCTGTTTCTCCGTCCTGTTGATTCAGGACTGGCGGACAGGCTTATTACGCTTGTTCGCTGACCTCAACAAATTCATCTGCGCCACCTTTGACGGATTCGACGATGTCTTGCACCGAACTCGAACGACCCTCAAGAATTGCATCGGCCACGCCGCGTGCATACAAAGTAATTGCTTTGGACGAATCATCATTACCTGGAATGATGTACGTCACACCGCTAGGCGAGTGATTGGTATCGACAATGCCAATCACAGGAATACCGAGCTTTGCAGCCTCTGTGATGGCGCCTTTGTGATAACCGACATCGATCACAAAGATTGCGTCAGGTACACCATTCATATCTTTAATGCCGCCTATGGCTTTATTCAATTTGTCGAGCTCGCGATGAAAAAGCAGCGCTTCTTTTTTAGACATTTTTTCGACTGAGCCTTCGGCTACGGCAGCCTCCATCTCTTTGAGGCGCTTAATCGAGGTTTT
>CAYUDI010000066.1:0-7368 GCA_964443585.1 uncultured Bifidobacterium sp. | reverse complement strand
CAGCGCGCTGAGCTTCAGCAGCGATGATGTCACGTGCCTGGCGCTTGGTACCCACCATGAGTACAGTGCCACGGTTGGCCGAAAGCTGACGAATGTACTTGGTCGCCTCCTGGAAATGAAGCATGGTTTTTTCCAGATTGACGATATGAATTTTATTGCGATGACCGAAAATATAGGGGGCCATCTTTGGGTTCCAGAAGCGCGTTTGGTGGCCAAAGTGGACACCGGCTTCCAGCATTTCACGCATAGTGACTGACATGTAAAGCTCTCCAGGGTTAGGTCTGGAGCCTGACCAGTAACCTGTTGGCATTAAACCAATCGGCACCCTTGACGATTCAGGCTCGCGTTTTACAAAAAAGATAAGGTTGTGAAAATATAATTAGAATAATACCCAACGACATAAGATATCCAGCGGTTGTGCATCAGCTAACCCAAGATTATAAACGGTTTCCCGGTGTTTTTACAAATAGACTGTTCAAGGCGCGTGAAACACTGGGCTCGACTATAATTTTGTATTCAACTATTCCAAAGGCGCACATCGCGCCAGACTAAATCACACCTCATGGGTTCAATTACCATCAAGACCGCTGAAGACATCGAAGGCATGCGAGTAGCTGGCAGGCTTGCGGCAGAAGTATTGGATTTTATCGCCTCGTATATTAAACCGGGCATTAGCACTGGCGAACTCGATAAGCTTTGCCACGATTACATGGTCGATGTTCAGCACAGCATTCCAGCACCCTTAAATTATTGCCCGCCGGGCTACACTCCTTATCCAAAATCCATATGCACTTCGGTTAATGAAGTTGTGTGTCATGGAATACCCGGTGACAAGGTATTAAAGAATGGCGATGTTATCAATATAGATATCACCGTGATTAAAGACGGTTATCACGGTGACACCAGTCGTATGTTTTTCGTCGGAGAGCCGTCCATCCTTGCAAAAAGACTGGCCGAAATCACCTATGAATGCATGTGGCTGGGCATTTCTAAAATCCGCCCCGGCAGCCACCTGGGAGACATTGGCCATGTCATACAGCAGCACGCCGAAGGCGCAGGATTTTCAGTTGTTCGTGAATTTTGCGGTCACGGCATAGGCAAGGTCTTTCATGAAGAACCCCAAGTCCTTCACTATGGGCGTCCAGGTACCCTAGCAGAGCTGGTGCCGGGTATGATCTTTACCGTCGAGCCGATGATTAATGCTGGTCGCCGTGAAATCCGTGAAATGGGGGATGGCTGGACTATCAAGACACGCGACCGTAGCCTCTCAGCTCAATGGGAGCACACCGTTCTTGTCACTGACACCGGATTTGACGTCTTGACTGTCTCTGCTGGTATGCCTGCGCCACCTGCCTTTATCAAAGAGCATCATGCAGGCAGTATTGTCGCCCCTGCCTGATACGGCTGTTTTGTCTTCTTTGCTGCGCGAGCAGCTTAAGCAAGGTCGACAGAACAGCATCAACACATACGACAACGATCGTAAGCCCGAGCGTTTGCTCAAATCCCTGCGTCAAGAAACTGACAAAGTACTCATCACCGCCTGGAAACAAATGGCGATGCCAGCCTCCGTATCGCTCGTTGCGGTTGGCGGATACGGCCGAGGCGAACTTTTTCCTTACTCCGATGTTGATCTCTTAATTCTTCTGCCCGGTGCGCCTGATGACAAACTGCGCGACAAGCTAGAACGACTTGTGCAAATGCTGTGGGATCTGGGATTAGAAATAGGTCATAGCATACGTACTGTTGACGAATGTCTTACCGAGTCCTCGGCTGACATTACTGTACAAACCAGTTTGCTTGAAGCCAGACGAATCTGCGGCAATAAAAACTTATTTAATTTATTGCGTGAGCGATGCTCTTTAGCGATGGATGCGCGTGCATTTTTTCAAGCAAAAATACTGGAACTCCGGCAGCGCCATGTCAAGTATGAAAATACTCCGTATAGCTTGGAACCCAACTGCAAAGAAAGCCCTGGCGGTTTACGTGATCTTCAGGTGATTCTGTGGGTCTCCAAAGCAGCGGGGCTAGGTAATTCCTGGCGTGAACTCGCCGCAAATGATTTAATCACGCTCACCGAAGCGCGCCAGCTTGCGCAAAAAGAACGTGCCTTTAAAGACATACGCATACGGCTGCATTTGCACACAAAAAGGCGCGAAGATCGTTTGGTATTTGATGTACAAGATGCTGTTGCAGAGACATTCGGTTTTACGACGACATCAACACGACGTGCCTGCGAAGTGCTCATGCAACGCTATTACTGGGCTGCTAAAGCAGTTACTCAGCTTAATACGCTCTTGTTACAAAATATAGAAGCACATTTATTTCCGCAGCCCAGTGTCTCGCGCCCCGTCAATGTCCGTTTCAATGAAGTCAACGGCATGATAGACATAGCATACGACAAACTATTCGAAGAAGTTCCTTCTGCAATGCTGGAAATCTTCCTGTTGTTGGAGCAGCATGGTGAACTCAAAGGCATGACTGCACGCACTCAGCGAGCGCTCTGGCATGAACGTTCGCGCATTGATGCACGCTTTCGCCGCGCACCTATAAATCGTTATTTGTTTTTACAAATTCTGCAATCGCCCAAAGGCGTAACCCACGCATTGCGCCAAATGAATCAGTTATCGATACTGGGTCGTTATCTGCCGGCCTTTCGTCGTATTACGGGACAAATGCAGCATGATTTATTTCACGTTTACACCGTCGATCAGCACATATTGATGGTACTGCGTAATGTGCGGCGGTTTGCCATACCAGAGCACGCGCATGAATACCCTTTCTGCAGCCAGCTCATGGCAAATTTTTCTCAACCCTGGTTGATTTATATCGCAGCACTATTTCACGATATTGCCAAGGGCCGCGGGGGAGATCACTCGCATCTGGGCAAGGAAGATGCGCGTCGCTTTTGTAATGATCATGGTCTCTCCAAGCAAGAGACTGAGATGGTGATTTTTTTAGTTGAGCATCATCTGCTCATGTCCCAGGTCGCTCAAAAACAAGACCTCTCCGATCCAGATGTTATTCGTGCATTTGTTAAAACGGTTAAAGACGAGCGTCACCTGACAGCCCTGTATCTGCTCACAGTAGCCGACATCCGAGGTACCAGCCCAAAAGTCTGGAATGCATGGAAAGGTAAACTGCTGGAAGACCTGTATCGCATGAGTCTGCGTGTTTTGGGTGGTGAAGCACCCTCGCCTGACCGAGAATTACAAAATCGCCAGCACGAAGCCATCGCCAGTCTGCGTCTGTTTGGCCTGCCTGCAAATGCGCATGAAGCCCTTTGGAAAACACTCGATGTAGGTTATTTTCTTAGACATGATGCAGCCGAAATTGCATGGCAAACCCGAGTACTTTGCGAACACGTTAATTCGCAAACACCCATAGTCCGCTGCCGCTTAGGCCCCGTGGGTGAAGGTTTGCATGTGGTAGTTTATCTGCCTGATCGTCCAGATTTATTTGCCCTGATTTGCAGCTATTTTGATCGTAAAAATTTCAGTATTCTGGATGCAAAAATTCAGACAACACGTGCGGGCTATGCGCTGGATTCTTTCTTGGTTAGTGAACCCAATTACGCCGACAATTACCGCGAACTCATTACACTGATAGAACACGAACTAAAACAATGGTTGCAAACAGATAAAGAATTGCCTGCGCCAACCAAATCCAGGCTGTCGCGCCTCTCACGCGCTTTTCCAATTACACCTACGGTGCATCTGCAGCCTGACGAACGCGGCCAATATCATCTGCTGTCTATATCGGCCAGCGATCGCACTGGCCTTTTGTATTCCATAGCCAGCGTACTGGCTCAGTACAAAGTAAATCTGCACACCGCAAAAATCGCAACACTGGGTGAACGAGTGGAAGACGTTTTTTTAGTTGATGGCCCCGTGTTATCAAACGCACGAAGTCTGATTTCTCTTGAGTCGGATTTGCTCAATGCACTACGCGTATAAGCCACGGTATGACTGAACCTATTCGTCTCTCTAAACGCATGTCTGAACTGGGTTTGTGCTCGCGCCGCGAGGCTGATGAATGGATAGCTCAAGGCTGGGTCCGCGTTGACGGTCTGGTAGTTGCCGAACTGGGCAGCAAAATCCTTCCTGAGCAAAAAATCACGATAGAAAAACAAGCGCAGGCACAACAAGCACGCCGAGTCACGGTGCTAATTAATAAACCTATGGGTTATGTAAGCGGCCAAGCTGAAGATGGCTACAAACCTGCTGTCGTTTTAGTGCGGCCAGAAAATCGCTGGGCCGAAGACAAGCTGCCCCTGCAATTTACGGGAGGTCAGCTAAAAAGTTTGGTGCCGGCTGGTCGTTTAGATATTGACTCAGTCGGCCTGCTAGTTTTAACGCAGGATGGCCGCATTGCAAAACACTTAATCGGTGAAGAGTCACCTATAGAAAAAGAATATCTGGTTCGCGTTAAGTACACTAAACCAGGCTCGCTTCCGGAGCATGAGCTGCGTCGTCTTAATCATGGTTTATCGCTGGATGGAAAACCGCTGCGACCTGCCTTCGTGCGCTGGCAAAATGAAGATCAGCTGAGCTTTGTGCTGCGCGAAGGAAAAAAACGTCAGATACGACGCATGTGCGAATTGGTGGGGCTCAAGGTACTGGGATTAAAACGCGTACGCATAGGGAATGTAAAACTAGGCGACTTACCCGTAGGCCAATGGCGTTACTTGGACGAAAACGAACGTTTTTAAATCTTTTCGATAGGTCAATCGTCCGAACCAGGATCTAGCCCGGGAAATAACACCTCGGTATATCCAAACTGACTAAAATCGGTAATACGCATCGGGTACAGTATGCCCCACAGATGATCACATTCATGCTGAACGACACGCGCATGAAAATCATCGACTTCACGATCAATCACATTGCCAAACTGATCGACCCCTTGATAACGTAAACGCTTATAACGCGGCACCATACCACGCAGACCCGGCACGGATAAGCATCCTTCCCAACCATCTTCCATGTCTTCCGACAAGGGTGTAATTACAGGGTTAAGCAGCACCGTTTCTGGCACAGCGGGAGCATCTGGATAACGTGCATTGTTACTGACACCGAAAATAACTAATTGCAGATTGACACCTATCTGCGGTGCCGCCAACCCAGCTCCATTAGCCGCATGCATGGTTTCAAACATATCAGCAATCAGAGCATGTAGCTGCGGGGTATCAAACTCGGTTATACGCTCTGCTTCGCGTAACAAACGCGGATCACCCATTTTAAGAATGTCATGTACTGCCATAGCCGTCTCCCAAATAAATTAGCTTTGGCGCTGCGATAGCCACTCAGCGAACGCAGCTCCGGTTTCAGGATGCTGCAAACCTAGCTCTACCGATGCCTGCAAATAGCCTAATTTCGATCCGCAATCAAAACGACGACCCATATAACGATAAGACAATACCGTCTCGTACTGCATCAAAGCTTCAATACCATCGGTGAGCTGTATCTCTCCACCGGCTCCTTTACCTAATTTTTCCAGGCAAGAAAAAATACGATTGGTGAGTACATAGCGCCCCACCACCGCTAAGGTCGACGGAGCTTTTTCTGGTGCGGGCTTTTCGATAATGCCTTTGATTTTTTCTAGGCGATCAGTAAATTTTTCGGTACTGACTATGCCGTATTGTTTTGTATTCTCACGAGGCACATCCTGAACTGCCAACAAGCTAGCTTGCTCGCGTTGAAACTGCGCAGTCATCTGCGCCATAACGCCGAGGCCGCCAGATTCACCTTGCATAAAATCATCCGCGAGCAATACAGCGAAAGGATCCTCACCCACTATAGGACGTGCGCACAGCACTGCATGGCCCAAGCCCAAAGCCTGTGCCTGGCGTATGTACATACAATTGATGTGAGGTGGTATGACTTCGCGAACCATTTTTAACAGTTGCTGCTTGTTTGCTGCTTCGAGTTCAGCTTCCAACTCGTAAGCTTTATCAAAATGATCTTCAATTGCACGTTTATTACGACCCGTGATAAAGATCATTTCAGTAATTCCTGCTTCCACAGCCTCTTCAACTGCGTATTGAATCAGAGGCTTATCCACGATAGGCAGCATTTCTTTGGGCTGTGCTTTAGTCGCAGGTAAAAAACGACTACCCAAGCCCGCCACAGGAAATACTGCTTTGGTGATTTTGATCATGAACCTGACTCCACTAATTTTAAAAATTGCTCTTCATCCAGTATCGCAACGCCTAATTCTTCGGCACGTGCAAGTTTGCTACCCGCTTCTTCACCTGCAACGACATAGCTTGTTTTTTTCGAGACTGAGCCCGCTACTTTCCCTCCAGCAGCCTCTATCATGGCGCGTGCATCATCGCGACTTAGTGTAGGCAGCGTACCCGTTAGTACAAAGGTTTTTCCTGCTAACAGATCATTGCTTTTCTCAGGCTGACCTTCTTCCCAATGTATGCCTGAAGCACGTAACTGATCTATTAATTGCCGATTCAATGGATCGGAAAAAAAACTCCGTATAGATAGCGCAACGACGGGTCCAATATCAGCCACTTCCAACACCTGAGCTTCATCGCTGGCAAGCAATGCATCCAAGCTACCAAAATGCTTGGCTAAGGATTTTGCTGTTGATTCACCTACATGACGAATACCCAGTGCATAAATGAATCGCGCTAATGTCGTCGTCTTCGATTTTTCTAACGCGTCGAGCACATTTTGTGCCGATTTTTTTGCCATGCGGTCTAAGCCTGACAACGTATCCAAAGACAAATGGTAAAAATCAGCGGGCGTATTGACTAAACCTTTGTCAACTAATTGTTCTACTAGTTGCTCTCCCAGACCTTCGATATCCATAGCGCGACGCGAAACAAAATGCAGCAGACCACCTTTGCGTTGTGCAGCACATGTCAGCCAACCTCCTGAACAACGAGCGATAGCTTCTTCTTCTAAGCGAACGATAGGTGAACCACAAACAGGGCAGGCCGTAGGCATCACAAATTCAATCGCATTGTCAGGGCGTCGTTCAGGTACATTGGCTACCACTTCGGGAATCACATCTCCCGCACGCCGCACGATGACGCAATCGCCTAGCCGTATATCTTTACGACGAACTTCATCTTCATTATGCAAAGTCGCATTCGTGACCGTAACACCGCCTACCGAAACAGGCGCCAGCCGTGCCACAGGTGTTAACGCACCGGTGCGACCCACCTGGATTTCTATATCGAGCACGGTAGTCGTGGCCTCTTCTGCTGGAAATTTATGGGCAATTGCAAAACGCGGAGCCCTGGAAACGTAGCCGAGTATTTTTTGCTGTTCGATGTCATCAATTTTATAAACAACACCATCTATCTCGTACGGCAGTTGTGAACGGCGTTGGCCTATCGCGGCATAAAAATCG
>CAYUDI010000065.1:0-13185 GCA_964443585.1 uncultured Bifidobacterium sp. | reverse complement strand
TGCTGCTGTAACTTGGCTAAACCTTCAACATCTTTTTTTATAGACTCGACGTTAGATACGGAGCCTTGCAGATTGTTGACTTGCCCAGACAAATCTTTAACTGATTTTGATTGCTCTTTGAGGAGCGCATCAAGGCCGCTGAGTTGTTGTAGCAGGGCTTTGTTAGCGGCTTCAGCACGGGCAGCCTCTGCTTTAGCGGCTTCTGCCTTTGCTTTAGCTAATTCAATTTTTTTAGCAGCATCCGCATTGCTGACCTCCGTTTTTTTCGCAGGCGGTTCTGGCTTCTCTATTTTTTCTACCTGCTTAGGTGCCACAGGTTCGGGTGCGGCTGGTTTTCCTGGAGGTTCAGGTGCTTTTTTCGGAGCACCTTTGGCGATGTCAATAATGGTCGCGATCTTTTCTTCTATGGCTTGCTGAACGGATTGCGTACTTTCCTGCTTAAGGTTTAATTCAGTTAATTGCGTGTTGATGTCGTCCATGGATTCCATGCGACGCTTAAGATCGACCGCGCGCTTACCCACGGCCAGCATCATTTCATCAAGTTGTTCTACCTTAGCTTGCAATTGCACAGCGATAAAGCTGAACGTGCCAGCACAACCCACCAAGATAGCGGCCACCAAAGCTAAAACTACTTTCGATTGGGTGGATGTTTTTTGTGCGCCGTCGATCAGCTTTTCAGCGGCTTTATTGAGTTGACCGCCCGTGGTGGTGACATGCGATGCGGAGCGATTCGCCACTTCGGCAGCATCCAGCACGATGGTCATTAATGACTCGAGCTGTTGCGATGCTGATCGATTATTTTCAACCAGAATTTGCACAGCTTCGAGCGCTCGGTTAGCCGTATCCTGAGAAACGGCAATAGTGCCATCGGATGCCTCGTTTTGATTGAGCTCATCGTCAGGCATGACGCCAGCTTCTTCCTCAGTCATTTGTCGTGGAGGAGGGGCAGGCGTGAATCCATCGTCGCCTGAGTTTTGGTTTTTGTCGTTGTCTGCGTCGCTCATAATGATGACAATCGTTTTTCAAGTTTCTTTGAGGAGGCTTCCAAGCTATCTAGCTCAGAATTCACTTTAGTTTTTGCGTCCAGCAGTTTCTGTATTCGTTGTTCAAGATGAAGCGACAGTGCCCAAGGCGTCGCCTCTTCAGTAACTGTCGAATTCAGCAGTGATTCAACATACTCGGATTGCTCAGCCAACTTCGCTGCTGTCTCAGCATCTTTGGTATTGTCTGCAACATTGTCTGTACTAGTGTCTGGACTCGCAGAAAATTCACCTGTTAACTCTGAACCGGGTGGTATTAGCGCATGATGATCCTCCATCACTCGCTTATCCTCAGGGCCTTCAGCATCCGCAATGACGCGTGCATCAGCGGGCCCATCCGCATCCTGCAGTGCTCGCACATCTGATGGGCCATCGCCATCGTCTATGGCTCTGGCATCCGCTGGTCCATCCGCATCCTGCAGTGCTCGTACATCTGACGGGCCATCGCCATCGTCAGTGGCTCTGGCATCCACAGCACCATCGGCATCCTGCAGCGCACGCACATCTGACGGGCCATCGCCATCGTCGATTGCTCTGCCATCCACAGCGCCATCGGCATCGTGTAGCGCACGCACATCTGACGGACCATCACCATCGTCGATTGCTCTGCCATCCACAGCGCCATCGGCATCGTGCAGTGCACGCGCATCAGATAAACCCACTGCATCAAGCGCAGCGCGTGTATCAATCAGGCCCTCTCCATCATCCCATCCGCGACCCTCGGACAAACCGTCTGCATCATGCATCGCTCGCTGATCGACAGCGCCCTCAGCATCATGCAAATGATGCGTATCTATCAGTCCGCTGCCATCATTGGTCGCACGAACATCAGTAAAACCATCTGCATCATGCATTGCATGACTAAACGACTCGCCTTGCGCGTCCTGCAATGCACGCTGGTCATTCACGCCCTTTTGATCATGCGTTGCATGACTAATGGACGGCCCATCACGACTGTCATGTATCGATCGCGTATCACCTGGACCATCTTTTTGGTCTGTCAGTGAACGTGTATCGGCTGCCGGTCCCTTGACCGGTTTTTTCTTTTTGCGTAGTGCATGCTCGCTGACAGCTGACTCAACTGCACGGCCGCCACGGAACACTTGGGCTTCTTCTTCAGACATTACCTGCCTCTATCCACAGCACGACTCACCTCAGCGGCTACTCACCAGCGCACGCTGGAGAGACTTCACAGGGCGTAGCCACGGATCGGCGGGTACGCCTGGCCTGGCAGCAAATCCCTCGGCTTCTTTTTGTGTTGTGAATGGCCCTGAGAGAACCACGTACTTCACTCCTTTATCCGGCGTTTTTACGGCGGCTATACGACTCTTGTTTAATGCCGCGTACTGTGCACGCCATTCCTGTGCTTCTGCCATCGAGTTTAGCGAGACATGCTGTACAAAATAACTACCAGGACGTGCCTGGCGTACAGCAGAGTCTGCGCCACGCTCGGACCGAGGTGCCAATGCATCGGCAGGCGTCGCTGTAGCGATCGGTGCCGCGGGTGTAACGGCCGGCACGGGCTTGGTTACAGGCGTGTTAAGTAGGGGTTCAGCTTTTGTTTCTGTTTTCGGTTCGGCTTTAGCATCTGCTTTCGGGGCTACGATTTCTGCAACAGGCTTAGTCTCGGTTTTCACCGCAGATTCAGCTGGTTTGATATCGATAGCTGAGGCAGCTGCTTCAACTGCCGGACCCTTATCAGACGCATTCTTCTTATCGACTACATCGGCTTGTGGCGCCGGAACTGTAGTGGTGTTTTCTTTGGAGGCTGCTCTGGCTTCTTCGAGCTGGGCAGTGGGCGGTTTACCCATTACGCTAACAACAGCATTCATTGCCCAATCGGGTAACTGGGCCTTGAGCAGGGGAGAGCTGTAAAGCATGGGCCCCAAGCGCTGGGGGAACAATAAGATGATCACGGTGATGGTGACGATGAGTACCAGCATCAGAGCACCTACCCATCGAACTATAGTTGGTAGAGGCAAGCGTTGGCGAGTAACTGGCGGTGTCTCTTGAGTCAGTTCAGGTAGCGTGGCTGGCTCAGCCATGGTTGGCTCAGTTCGTTCAGTGCTACCTTGCAGCGCTTTCTGACGCATGGCGGCTAGTTCACCGGCCGAGATTACATTTTTTTCTTCGATGGCTGTTTCGGCCGTTGTGTTGACGGGCAAAGGATTATTGATCACTGCAGGTTTGGCTGGCTTGGCGTAGCCAGTGCTGGCCAAGACTTTTTTGACTTCTACGTCAAATCCGGCAGCGCGCGCTATGTCGAGTAAGGCTTCGCCTTCTTCGCGTGTGGGGGTTTCCAAAGGCCAGCGCATTAAGCGTTGACCAAATTTTTCCAGATTTTTTTCGTGCAGCTGTGAGCCCATTTTATCGACTAGCAGCACGATGGAAACATGCGCACCAGGAAAATCTTGAATTAATCGTGACATCAGTTGCATATCGCGTTCACTGATAGCCTTGGCATCATGGGCAAGTAAAACGCGGCGAGGTGCTTGCGATGTTTGTGCATTGCGAGCTTCATCGATAGAGAGATCAGCCAGTATCTGATTGAAGCGATCGAGCAGGGCTTCGGTATTTTGGGGCAGAAAAATTTCGACCTGCAAGCCTTCTGTCTTGCGTAGCTTGTTGATTAATAATCGACCGTAATGATCCAGCAAGCCATCGTTATCACTACTGAGTGATAACGACAGGCTTTCGTCGCGTATGCCGCGTACTACGTAATCAAATCGGCGCCGGTCAGCCGTGCGAAGGAAAATACCTTCGGCACCGATCAGTTCAGCCATGTCGAGATTTCTGTCCATTAGTTAACCGCCTCCTCAGTTTCGAGCTTGCCGTCGGCGTCGAACATCATATTCGGCGGCAAGGTCGGTTGTGGGCGCTGTACGGGTGCCGCACCCGGACGGATGCTGGCCAAGTTAAATACATAAGCAATCACCTGCGCCACCGCATAATACAAGTCTTCTGGGACCGGATGGTTTACCTCTGTCGTAAAGTACAGAGCACGAGCCAGCGGAGCTGCCTGGAAAATTTCTACGCCATGTTTTTTTGCTTCTTCTCGAATTCGTGCGGCGACGGCATCAGCGCCTTTTGCCAGCAATATCGGGGCGCTATCACCATTCGGATCATAGGCCAGGGCAACGGCAAAGTGTTCCGGGTTAGTGATCACGACATCGGCATCTTTGACTTTGTCCATCATGCGTGCGTTCGACATTTCACGTTGACGGCGACGGATTTGTGCCTTGATTTCAGGCCTACCCTCCATGTCTTTCATTTCGTCTTTTACTTCTTGCTTGGTCATGCGCATTTGTTTCATGAACTGCCAGCGCTGGAAGGGAACGTCGAACAAAGCAATCAACGCCAGCGAGCAGGCCATGATGAGTGCCGATCGTGTGAGCAGATCGCCGGCAACTGTCAGGCCAGGTTCGAGTGCCATACGGCCGATTTTGTTGAGTGTGCCGACGTTATCGATTAATACCCACGTCACAGCACCGCTGACCAGCGTAAATTTGAGTAGCGCTTTGATTAATTCAACAGCGGCTTTCATGCCGAACATGCGCTTGAAGCCATTGAGGGGATTAAGTTTTGAAAATTTAGGTGCGACAGCGCCCATTTCAAATAAAAACCCCCCGGTTGCGCCGGAAGATGCAATGGCCACAGCCGCCGTTAGCAACAGTAAAGGAGCAATCAGCAAATAGCTTTCCAATAATTCATGAGCAAAAATAGCAGGCAGCAAATTCGACGAATGCACAAGTTTGCGATCAAAATTAAATCCGGAAGAAAATGCCTCAGCTAGTTTGGTAATGAGCATGCTACCGGTAACCAGCATCATGCTTAGCGCAGCAATAGTCACCGCAGCGGCAGGCAATTCCTGCGAGCGTGCAACCTGACCATCTTCGCGAGCTTTTTGCAGGCGTCGCGAGGTGGGTTCTTCGGTTTTTTCTTCTGAGCTCTCAGACATATCAACTCACCAAACCAACGAGATCACGTGCGTGATTAAAAGCCTGCATCCATAGCCACTGTATGCGGCCTATGATGCTGTCCATTGCCAGTAGCAACACCAGAAAACCAGCAACGATAGAGGCGGGAAGGCCAACGGAAAAAATATTCAGACTAGGTGCTGCGCGAGTAATCACGCCCATACCAATGTTGATAAATAAAAGCGCAACCATGACCGGTAATGCGATGAGTACACCGCCAAGAAAAATCATGGCGCTCCAGGCAACTACTTTACCGAAGGCGACTTGTCCCAAAATACTTTGTCCTATAGGTACAGCAGTAAAGCTGTCTAGCACCATAGAAAGCATGATGATGTGACCACCAAAACCCAAAAATACCAAGGTGGACATAATGATGATGAATTGAGCGATAACGGGCACGTTACCGACATTGGGATCTATCAGGGTTGCCATCGACAAGCCCATGGAAGACGAAATGGTTTGGCCAGCTACAGTCAGTGCACCGGTAGCTATTTGCAGCATCAGCCCCATCATGGCGCCGATAAATAATTGATTCACGATTTGAAGGATGCCATCGGCTGTCACGGGATCGATCACTGGCCAGGTAACCAGTGGATAAACAAAAATAGTGACAACCAGCGCAAGCATGATACGTATAGGAAGGGTGAGTGCGTCCAGTGAAAATAATGGCGCAGTCAGCAGCAAAGCCGAGATGCGCAGCATCGGCCACAGGAACATGTAGAAGCGTTCGACGATTTCGGATGCCAGTAATGTCATAGCGTCGCTCCGAACGCTCCTTGTAAATTAAGTGTTAAGAAAACAGCGCAGGTATGCGCTTGTAAATATCTTTGGTGTAATCCACCAGCATCACTAGCTGCCAGCTCCCAAATAACGCCAGCGTTGCGCCCATGGCGGCAAGTTTAGGTATGAACGACAGGGTCGATTCATTAATCGATGTCGCTGCTTGAATAACACCAATGAACAAACCCACACCCAATGCAACGAGCAGCAGAGGAGACGAAATCAGTACGATAGCCCAGAGTGCGCTGCGGCCCAGATCGACGACGGTTGAAATTTCCATGATGGTGTCCTTTTATTTTTCTATTGTTACGGCATCGCGAAACTAGACGCGAGTGAGCCCATTAACATGCTCCAGCCATCGACCAGAACAAACAACATAAGTTTGAATGGCATCGATATCATCATAGGCGAGAGCATCATCATGCCCATAGACATCAGTACCGACGAAACAATTAAATCAATCACCACAAACGGTATATAAACCAGAAAACCTATGGTGAAGGCACTTTTCAGTTCAGAGGTCATGAAGGCGGGCACCAGCGTAGTAAACGGTACCGATTCAGGACCTGTCAATTCGGCTTTGCTGCGTGAAATTTCCATGAACATCGCAATATCTTCTTCGCGAGTTTGCGCGAGCATGAAGCCACGTATCGGAGCTTCCGCTGCGGCTAATGCTTCTTCGAAGGGTAGTCCAGAATTCATGTAAGGCAGGATGGCATTTTGGTACACATCCGTCATTACCGGTTGCATGATGAAGAGCGTTAGAAACAAGGCCAGGCCTGCGAGTACCTGATTCGGTGGAGTCTGACCTGTACCGAGTGCCTGACGCAAAATTGAAAACACAATAATGATGCGTACAAACGAAGTCATCATCAGCAGCATCGATGGCAGCAGCGTTAATACTGTCATCAAACCCAGTAATTGCAGGGTTAAGCTGTAGGAGGTTGCACCACCTTTGCCGGTGACGACATTGACAATCGGCATACCCTGAGCAAGCACAGTATCGGGCAACAATGCAGCACCAATGAGCGCAAGCAGGGCAGTCAGGACATGGCGCGACATAATCAGCTCCCATCCTTGTTTTGTTTGGCGGCATTCAACAGATCAGCAAAGCGTTTGGCCAATGGAGCGCTCGGCTCAGTGGAGGCGACGGGTGTGACCTGATCAGCAGCGATTTCTTCTGAACTCAGCGGAAAGCCAGCAAGCGTATTAATTTGCTGGACGGTGACGCCAACCAGAATGTCTTCATCTCTTACACGCAGCAAGATAATTTTTTGGCGCGGTCCGATAGATACCGTATCGAGTATGCGGATACGACGCGGACCCATGCCGAGCAAGCTGCCGTTCTGCATCTTCTTGAGGCCAAACAGTACCAATCCCAGAAGAACCAGTACGACGGTAAAGCTGGCGATGAAGGAAAACCAATCAGTGGCGTGCATGATGTCTTAGCTGTTAGATGTTGCGCATACGTTCAGACGCGGGAACAACACGCGTTAAACGAATGCCGTAGCGATCATTGACCAGAACGACTTCGCCCTGTGCAACGACAGTGTCGTTAACGAGCAGGTCAAGTGGTTCGCCAGCGATACGTTCAAGTTCAACGACACTACCTTGCGTTAAGCGCAGTAAATCGCGAATTTTCATTTTGGTGCGACCGACTTCCACTTTGATAGCGACCGAAATGTTTTGCAACACATCGGGATTAATGTGGTGATTGGCTGCAGCTTCGGCAATCGCGTTGTCGTCGGCCTGATCTTGATCTTGGTCTTGGTCTTCGGTAGCTTCGCTCATGATGAATCCTGATGTGGTCGGTTAAATTAAATAGTTTCTGGATCTATGGATTTTTCAATACGGATCGCGACGTTGGGTCCTGACATACCTACTTGGCAGTCAAAGGCGGGTAGGCCACCGATAAATACAGTAGCGAGCTCCGGCTTTTTGAAAAACAGCAGGTCACCCTCTTTAAGCGTCTCGATACGCTGATAATCATCAACGACCTGGCCCAGCAATACCTGCAGCTCGACCATGGAATCGCCCACCGCTTTGGTGAGGTCATTACGCCATTTCAGATCTGAATCAGCACTGCCATCCGCCTGAACGCGATTACGTAGCATCTCGCGGAAAGGTTTCAACGATGCATAAGGATATACGAGGTCAACAAAACCTTTATTGCCGCCCACGCTTTCGGTTTCAAAGCGCGATGAGATCACCAAATCATTTTCGTCGGCGATTTGTGCGAATTGGGGATTAATTTCAGAGCTTACGTGCTCAAATTCGACCACCATCAGAGGTGCCCACGCTTCTTTTAGTGCACGGAAAAATACTTCCAAGATAATCGAAATTACTCGCGACTCTGTCGCAGTGAACATACGTGTGGGTGGTAGTGCATTCGGACTATCACCCGGCTTATCAGTTGCACGGCGTTTTTGATTGGCCGGCATACCGCTGCCCGTACCACCAAAAAAATTATCGAGAGACGAGAAAACCAGCGTTGGTTCTATCATCACTAGCGAAAAACCACGCAATGGATTGATGCGTATGGTGTTGACTGCCAGAGGCGGACGCATATCTTTCAGATAGTCGCCAAAACGTACGATTTGCGCACGCGTAGGGTTGATACGCGGACTGGTGCGTAATACATCCATCAAGCCCATGCGGAACAATCGCACGAAACGTTCATTGATCATTTCTAACGAGGACGTGTTTACGCCTAGCGTACTGTCCTCGCTGGCCAGATCATGTTTTTTAACACGCGTGGTCAGATTAAAGCCGGTATCGATTGCAATGGTGCCGTCATCGATACCCTCAGAGAGGGCAGCGAGTTCTTCTGGTGACAGCAGGTTGCTTGAAGTTGCCATGACTTTATCGTTCCAGTCGGTTTATTCTTTGTGACTCGGCTTTACTGAACTACAAACTCGGTAAACATCACTTCTTCGATGCCACCAAAGCCTTCGTATTTTTCCAGCAATGAGTTGATCACCAATCGCAGATCTTCAGCCAGAGCTTTACGAAAATCCGGTTTGAGTAAATCCGCTTCGGTCTTTTGACGCATAACATCCAAAATACCTGCACGCAGTGCCAATTCATGTGTCTTGATGTTCTTGATTACGCGCTCATCATAATGAGTCATGATGGTCAGGGTTACTTGCATTACCTTGCGTGAACCAGAGACGTTAGAGAGTAGCGGTTTTTCCAGCGCGTAGTAATTAAACTTCCAACGCTCAGCTTCGCCCTCTGGGCTGGCGAGTTCTTTTCCTCCGGGTTCAGCCGCTGGTTTGCCATGACTATCTGCTGCAGGGGCGGCATGACCATCGGCGGCAGGAGCGGCATGACCATCGGCGGCAGGAGCGTGACCATCGGCTGGACCTTCCAGTTTTTCCAATTGTGCGTCCACGGCCTCTTTCGGTTTCTTAGAAAAGAAACCAGTCGCAACCAGGGTGCCGCCCACGGACAGTCCGATGAGCAGTAACACTCCGACGACGATTAGAATAATTTTGACCAGCGGACCTTTTTTCTTCGGTTCGCCTTCGGCTTGTTCTTCTGGTGCTGCGGTTGCTTCATCAGCCATTACATCCCCCTACGAGGTTTCGTTACGATTAAACCAGGACATCTAAACCGTTGTCGGTTTCAGGTTTCCTGGTAGTCAAATTGGCGGTGGGTAGACCGGCGTTTACCGGTGAATTCTTCGATACCCCACTGATTGCAGCAGACGTCTTTTGACGTTCGGGTGTCGACTTTCCGCCTTGTTGACCGTGTTGTCCTACGTTCACATTCAGTTGAGCAACTTCCATGCCTGATTGTGCCAAGGTTTCTTTCAGGCGCGGCAGGCCATCGACGATTAAGTCACGGGTCATGGCTTTGCTGGCATTAAAGCTGGCTTCCAGATTGCCGTCTTTCATATTGAGCTTGATTTCGATGTTGCCCAGATCTTGGGGTTTGAGTGTCAGCTCGACATTCCAGTCGCCTTTGGCTATTTGGGCCGCGAGGCGTTGCCCCAATGCTTCACCTAATCGCTGGGATAGTTTTGCATATTGGTCTGCACGTAGCTCGGTCTCGGTTTGTGAGGCGTTGGCCTGACCAGTACCGGAACCACTACTATTTTCATTGTTAGAATTTTCTGCGTTGTGCTGGCGATGAGCCCAGATCAGGTGCAAATCCTCGCCTGTCAGTTCTGCACCCAAGGTCAGGGTATCTGTCACTGCGGGCGTCTCTAGCATGCTGCCCAGTGAGGATAGCTCGGTCATTGCGGCCGACTTAAAGGATTCGCCCGTTAAGGCGGCCAGCTTTTCAGCGCGCTGACTGACTTGCTTGGTTTGTAAGCGTTTGGAAAATTGGGCCGCTTCGCCAGCGCCCAATATCAGGGTTGCGGCCAGATCATTCGGTGGCGCTTCTTTGCTTGCATTCTGTTTCAGGGCAGCGACCGCTGCAGCCGCGGTTGCAGCCGCATCGATTGCGGGCTCATTTACCGGTTTTGCGGAAGCGTTTATGGCGAGTTCGGCGGCATTGAATTGACCAGGTTGATTGACCGACCAGCGCATACTGCCATCGGCACCCAGGTCGAGCATGCTCATGCCTTGCGCATCTAATGTGGGTTCAAGTGGGGCCTGAGCAGCTGCCAGGGTGGTATCGAGTTCGTCACCTTGCGCATCTTGCAGAGTCAAAGCCTGAGCATCCAAGCCCTCCAGTTTATTGAAAGCCGACAAAGAGTTAAGCTCCAACTCACTGACAGCATCCGTTAATGCCGCAGACGTAGTCTCTTGGGCAGCATGTTGGAAAATGAGGGCCAGGGATGACTCATCCATTCCTTGCGAGCGGGCAAAGGCATACAGACTTTCATCATCCAAGGTTGGCGTTGTGCTGGTGATGATGTGCACGGCAGGTCCGAGTACTTCCGAGGCCAGTCCAGCGGCAGGAGGTGAGGCCTTGCCAGCCTGAGCGGCAAGATCTTGCCCCTGCAAGCCTAGCTGCATGGATGAAAACATGTTGCCGAATCCAGCGCCATCACCCGTGGGCATGGGAATAGGCCCGGGTTTGGCAGGTTTTTTCGCTAGGTGTGCGGCGTTAACAGACGGATTGGATACTGAGTTCATCGTAATTTGCTTCCAAAGTTGCCTACAGGTGGCATTCACTAAGCAAAAATCGTGTCAGGTCAGAATATCGTCGCCGCGCAGGGCAAGATGTGGGCGGGCAGGGAGCCGCAAAACGGAGGAGTTGGCCGGATAAGCCAGGCAAGATAATTGGTAAAAATAAAACAAAAGCCCGCTCAGGTTGTTACCTGAGCGGGTTTGTACTTTGCCAGAAAAAGGGGATATTGGCGAGCTTAGTTCAGCGCGGTCGACTTCCGTGCTGTTGGAACGAGCGTAGGTACTTGCAACCATGCACCACGGATTTCATTCATCAGGTTATGGATTTCCTGAAGTGCTTCTAAATCGTTGTTGGCATTGACGTGGAACAAGCGACGAGTCACGTAGCTGTAGAGGTCATTGAGGTTGCGCGCGATGTCGCCGCCTTTTTCAAAATCGAGAGCGCCTTGCAGGCCAACCACGATGCGGCCAGCACGCGAAAGACTTTTGGATTTTTCTACGATGGAGCCGCGTTCCATATGGCCGCGCGCTGTGGCGAGGCTCTCTATCAGGCCGTCGAACAGCATCTGGATAAGCTGCACATTGTCAGCACCCGAAACACCGGTTGTTACTTTCACATCACCGTAACTGGCGAGGGCTCGTTCTCTCATATTCATGGTCTGTCGCTCCTGAGTAATTCATTGCGTCAGACCTTTAATCGGCAGGGTGCCAAAAGACTTGAGGAAGAGAAACTTACATTTTTTATAAATCCATTTAAATCAAGCAGTTGGAGTGGCTTCTTCTTTAACTTTCGAGGTTTCAGCAGCGGCCCGTTCAGCAGCCATAGCTTCGGCTGCTGCCTGAAGTTCGTCTAGTTCGCTACTGCCGTTGGCAGTGGATTCGGCAGAAGCTTCAGTCGCCTCAGACAGTTCAGTTGATTCCTCTGGCGCTGCGAGAGCTGCCACAGGTTCAGTAGTGGCATCACCCTCAGCCACAGCCTCTGGATCGGTATCCTCAAAGTCTTCGGGTTGTTCGGGCGGGAATTCTTCTTCTTCCTTGAATGGCATCAGCAGTTTAGACAGCGGATGCGGTGGCAAACTCGTTGCCGAAAAAATCTCGTCACCGATTTCGTCAAGTTGCTCGCGCAGGCGATCGTGATCTTCATCGGGCTCGGTAATCAGACTGTAGCCAACCTTATAGATACCCAAAGCAAATTGATGTGGGATCCAGGATTCGATATCACCACGCAGGGTAGGCACTACGCGTTCGCAGCGCACCGGCATAGAAAAACCTTCGCGACCGTCACGCTGGCCTTCTTCAAACAAAATTTCCAGGTGTTTTTGCAGCACCACCTCATAACGAGGTTTGAGCATGGCGATTTCTTTGGGATTGATACCGCGCAGGGGTACGCCTAACATCGCATCCCACAACTCTCTGCCGGACAGGCCACCGAAGGTATCAGCCGGATTGAATCGAGGCTTCTTGGCGCTCTCGCCAGTTTCTATGTGATTCACCTTTTCCAGGGTGAAGAACACGACGAGCAAAACCCCGACGAGTCCTATCAGTATCAAAAGCAGCAATATGGTGTTGATCTGTTGCGCCATAACTAACCTCTGTTTAACGTGTGCGCGGCTCGGTTTTGAGCTGACTGCGAAGTTTTTTCACATTGGCCGACAGAATTTGCGATACGCGTGATTCGGACACCCCTAGTACTTCGCCTATCTCGCGGAGATTGAGCTCTTCGACGTAGTAAAGCGAGATCACTAGTTTGTCGCGCTCAGGTAGCTGATCAATGGCACCTGTCAGGGCTTCCATCATTTGCGCTTCTTCGACGATCGCATCCGGCTGCCGAGAGGACTGATCCGGTAAATTCATCACTTCATCGGTGACGACTTCAATCGAGTAGGTCTCGAACTGACGTGCATTACCGCGATCTTTCTCGAAACTATCCAGCTCTACGCCCATGTACTCAGCCAGTTCGGCTTGGGTAGGCGCGCGGCCAAGTTCAGATGCCAGTGCCTGGTTAGCCGTACTGTGGGACTTGTTAAAGGCCACAGCTGAGCGGGGCAGGAATGACAATCTGCGCACTTCATCAATCATTGCGCCGCGAACTCGGCTGTGGGCGTAGCTTTCGAAGGCTACCCCTTTGGTCGGGTCATACGCACGGGCGGCTTCAATCAGACCGATCATGCCGACCTGAACCAGTTCGTCCACCTCCATGAAAGGAGGTATGCGTGCCTTTAGATGCACCGCGATGCGTTTGACCATCCCTAAATTTTCAAGGATGAGCGCCTCGTCGGGGCTCTTACCGGCTTTTCCAGTCTG
>CAYUDI010000064.1:0-13205 GCA_964443585.1 uncultured Bifidobacterium sp. | reverse complement strand
GGAAGCACACCCCGTTTGGATTTAGTGGCATAACCCACCGCACGCAAATAGCGTTCATCCAAATGCTCAAGGCCCGCGAGTATGGCGCCACCTTTTTTGGTTTCCGCATCGAGGAAATTTTTAATTTCAACGATCGATGGAATAGCTTCACGCGCCTGACCGAAAAACTCCAGACACACGGTACGTGCATAGCACGGCATGGTGTGCAATATCCAGCGCGCAGAGGTGATCAATCCATCGCAGCCTTCTTTTTGCACACCGGGTAAACCCGAAAGAAATTTATCGGTAACGTCTTTACCTAAGCCTGCTTTGCGAAACTTGCTGCCCTCGATGGATAAAATCTCCGTTTTAAACGGCGCATTACGACGACCACGCTCGGAAGGATGGGTCCATTCCAATTTAAAACGCGCTGTTTTTACATCATGAATTTTACCCAGGTTGTGATCGAGTCGCGTGATTTCTAACCAATCACCGTTGGGATCGACCATGCGCCAGCTAGCTAAATTATCGAGCGCTGTGCCCCACAACACGGCTTTTTTTCCACCGGCATTCATGGCGATATTGCCACCTATGCAGGAGGCTTCGGCTGATGTCGGGTCTACTGCAAAGACAAAGCCAGCTTTTTCTGCTGCATCGGCCACGCGCTTGGTGACTACACCAGCACCAGAATAAATGGTGGCACATTCATGCTCTACACCCGGCAAAACTCGCATCTCGACTTCACCCAAGGCTTCAAGTTTTTCGGTGTTGATGACTGCTGACAAAGGAGTCAACGGAATCGCACCACCGGTATAGCCCGTGCCACCTCCGCGCGGAATGATGGTGAGACCGAGTTCGATACAGGCTTTGACCAAGCCCGCCATTTCTTCTTCGGAATCCGGCATGATGACGACGAAGGGATACTCCACGCGCCAGTCAGTTGCGTCAGTTACGTGCGAGACACGCGATAAACCATCGAATTTAATATTGTCTTTGAGGGTGTAACGACCGAGCACACGTTGTGCACGTCTGCGCAAATCTTGCGCTTGCCTAAATTCATTGGCGAATTCTTCAACAGCTTTGCGTGCTGCTGTTAGCAAGGTTTGTACGTTTACGCTGCGCTGTACTGATTCGGCGTCTTGTCTATTTTCTGCACCCACATACTCGCGCCGTTTTTCGACTTCGCCCAGACGATGATAAAGCGCATCGATCAGTGATTCACGACGCTGAGGATTATCGAGCAAGTCATCTTGAAGATAGGGATTGCGGCGCACTACCCACATATCCCCCAAGACCTCGTAGAGCATACGTGCAGAGCGACCCGTCTGGCGTGCCGAACGCAAGCTGGATAACAATTCCCAGGCGGGCTCACCCAACAAGCGAATAACGATTTCGCGATCGGAAAAGGAAGTGTAGTTGTAAGGAATTTCGCGCAACCGGGCGCTGGAGTTACCTTGCGGCGCGTTAGTTAGTAGGGCAGGTATGTGCGCTGGGGCATTCATTGAGAGAGAGTGTGTGTGAACGTCGTATCAAAGATGCATTCTAACGTATGGCACTGCACAAGGCGTTGGCATAAGCCCTTGCTTTTACAAGGTTTTGCCTGTCTTGACTGCGTTTTACACCCAGTTGCCTATGCGCTGCCAGATACCATCCGGCACGCTTAGCAACAAGCTGGTCATTGTGATGTAGCGGAGTAATTTCCCCACGGCCATGTAGAGCAGGCTTTGTAGGAAAGACATCTTGAGCCAACCAGCAAGCACGCATAATGGATCACCTACAACGGGCAGCCAGGACAAAAGCAAGGTTTTGGGGCCGTATCGCTGCAACCAGCCGAACCAGCGAGTCTGTTTTTCCTCGGCAAAGGCACGCTTTGCGCCGTAGCCCATGCTGTAGCTGATGGCTCCGCCCACCGTGTTTCCTGCTGTGGCAACTAATACCGCTGGCCAGAAAAGATCGGAATTTATCTTTACTACCGCAAATACAGCTGGTTCGGAGCCCATGGGAAGCAGCGTGGCAGAGAGCAAACTGATAATGAACAGTGCGGGCAAGCCGACGGAAGGCAATGACAAAACACTTAAAAGTGCAGCGATGGTAGAGGCGAACATGTCAATTGCCAGAAAAACGAATCAGCAAACCATCCCGCGCACAAGGAAAGCCTGCAATGGGCGTCTATTTCGACGAACTGCTCAATTATAATGACTCGTTATGAGCATTGACTACCTAAAGAAGATACTGACTTCACGCGTCTACGACTTGGCCGTGGAAACACCGCTGGAGTTAGCGCCAGGTTTGTCCGAACGCATGGGAAACCGCATTTACTTCAAACGCGAAGACATGCAAAGTGTTTTCAGCTTCAAGCTGCGCGGCGCATACAACAAGATGGCACAGCTATCGAGTGCACAATTGAAACGTGGTGTTATCTGCGCATCAGCGGGCAATCATGCGCAAGGTGTTGCCCTTTCCGCCCAACATCTGGGCTGCCGAGCTGTCATTGTTATGCCTGTTACTACGCCCGCGGTAAAAATCGATGCTGTGCGCGCGCGTGACGGCGAAGTAGTTTTGCATGGGGAATCCTATTCCGATGCTTACCAACACGCATTGGTGTTGGAAAAAAAACTCAAGCTCTGTTTTGTGCATCCCTTTGATGACCCCGACGTGATTGCCGGCCAAGGCACGATAGGCATGGAAATACTGCGCCAACATTCCGGTGCAATTCATGCCGTTTTTGTCGCCGTGGGTGGTGGTGGCTTGATTAGCGGCGTGGGCGCTTATATCAAGTCGGTACGCCCCGATATAAAAATTATCGGCGTGCAAACGACTGATTCAGATGCCATGCATCGTTCATTGCAATCTGGGCGACGCGTAACACTGACGGATGTTGGATTGTTCTCGGATGGAACCGCAGTTAAACAAGTCGGTGAAGAGACGTTTCGTTTGGCAAAAAAATATGTCGATGAAATAATTCTGGTCGATACCGATGCCGTTTGCGCTGCTATCAAGGATGTGTTTACGGATACACGCAGCATACTGGAGCCCGCTGGTGCGCTGGCTATTGCTGGAGCTAAGGCGTATCTGGAGCGCATGTCTGGACAAAAAACACCCCTGCGCGATGTAAGTCTGGTGGCTATTGCATGCGGCGCGAACATGAATTTTGATCGTCTGCGCTTTGTTGCAGAGCGCGCTGAAGTGGGTGAGGCTCATGAGGCGGTGTTCGCTGTCACAATTCCTGAAGAGCGCGGTAGTTTCCGTCGCTTTTGTCAATTGGTTGGCGCCCGATCTGTCACAGAATTTAATTACCGTATCAGCGACGAAAAACTCGCCCACGTATTTGTTGGGCTGCAAGTAGCGAATCGAAATGAACCGGACAAAATTAGTCGCCAATTCGAAAAGCAAGGATTCAAAACGATTGATCTCACGCTCGATGAATTGGCCAAGCTGCACATACGCCATTTAGTGGGTGGTAAAAGCGCTCTGGCTAATGGTGAATTGCTTTATCGCTTTGAATTTCCTGAACGTCCGGGGGCGCTCATGCGTTTTCTGGACTGCTTAGCGCCTGGCTGGAACATCAGCTTGTTTCACTACCGCAGCCAAGGGGGAGATGTAGGGCGGGTATTGGTCGGCCTGCAGGTGCCCAAAGCGGAAATGCGGGCATTCAAAGAATTTCTTCCCACGCTGGGTTTTCGCTCGTGGGATGAAACCAGTAATCCGGCTTATCGTCTATTCCTGTAAGCTGCGCGCCATCCCGTTAACTGCTGCTGATATCTATGGATCCTTGCACCCCGGCTTCTGATTCACCTCTGGGCAAACATTCTGTCTACGTTAACGAATACGACCCGCATCTATTGTTTCCTATTCCACGGGCCGAAAAGCGTAGTGAGCTGGGTATTACTAGCCCTTTGCCTTTTTTTGGTATGGACGTTTGGACTGCCTACGAAATCTCATGGCTAAATCTGCGCGGTAAGCCACAGGTCGCGATTGCCACCCTGTTGGTGCCAGCGGACACTCCCAATATTGTTGAATCCAAATCACTCAAGCTCTATCTCAATTCGTTTAATCAATCACGTCTGGCTGGAACAGACGCGCTGATGGATTTGTTACATACAGATCTCTCTACGGCCTTTGGTGCTGCAATACAAATTAAGCTGACTCTCAGCAGCGAGTTCGCCAGCCTGAAGATGGCTGAACTTGATGGCCAATTATTAGATCGTCTGGATATTGAAGTTGATACTTACTCGCCAGACAAACGGCTTTTACATGCAGCTAAATCATCGTCACCCGTGGAAGAAAAGCTGGTTTCGCATTTACTTAAATCGAATTGCCCTGTAACGAATCAACCTGACTGGGCCAGTATACAAATTCACTATGTCGGACCCGCGATCGATCAAGAAGGACTATTGAAATATCTGATTGGATTTCGTCTGCACCAGGGCTTCCATGAGCACTGCGTGGAACGAATTTTTACAGAAATACTACACGAATGCGGACCCACGAAACTTATGGTGCTGGCTCGTTACACACGGCGTGGAGGGATAGAAATCAACCCCTGGCGCAGTAATTTTTCGCTTTCAAAAATGCCATCAAATGCCCGAAATGCTAGGCAATAGCTCATATTTTTGAAAAATAATTTTTTACGATTGCCAGACGGTCCAAGCAGGTATAAATTTATTGGCCCGAGGCAAGAATTAGCCTACGGGGCAGATGAAGTCCCCTATAATCGCGACAAGGCGCATTGTGCGCTTTGGCCCTGCAGTAATAACAGCCGCGCAAAGGTACGCCTTGATAGTAATTTTTCAGTCTGCGATTCATTTCACTCTGCGATGCTCAGCTGTTTGCACTAGTTCTTGTGCGAACAGCAGCGTCGCCACACTGCTCTAGCATCATGACCCATCTCAGCCAAATCCTTACTGAACAAAATATCGTACTCGATCTCGAGTGCTCGAGTAAGAAACGAGCGTTTGAACAAGCCGGGCTCATTTTTGAAAATAATTGCGGTATTGCGCGCTCTACCGTGTCTGACAATCTGTTTGCTCGCGAACGCTTGGGCTCTACCGGATTAGGACACGGCGTTGCAGTGCCTCACGGCAGAATACGGGGATTAAAATCCCCTTTGGCCGCGTTTGTGCGCTTGTCCGAGCCTATCCCCTTTGAGTCGCCCGATGGCGAGCCTGTCAAACTGCTGATCTTTCTGCTCATTCCCGACAACGTGACGCAACAGCATCTGGAAATCTTGTCAGAAATTGCAGAGATGTTTTCCGATAAAGGTTTCAGAGCGGAATTAGCTGAAGACAGTGATGTGCAATCGCTACATACTAAACTTGTCAATTGGCATCCCGCTGAGCGAAATGTGGCCTGATTAAGGTTGTGCCGCCAACCTCTGGAGTTCTTTTCGCATTTGAACCAAATCTCGGCCTTGCATTCCCATGCCTCTGACCACGCCCCTCTCGATACAAGAGCTCTTTGACGATAATTTGGAGGCCCTGAAACTCAGCTGGCTGGGCGGCCAGGCGGGCGCCAACGGGGTGATCGTCGGTGACGCTGTTTCTGCAGCTGACCAAATCGGACACTTAAATCTCATACACCCGGGACGTATACAGGTGTTTGGTCATGAAGAGGTGTCCTACCTTGCACATATTTCTGAACAATCCAGGCTAGCGCAAACGCGTGAGCTGGTTGCGGGCAAACCACCCGCGCTCATCATGGCGCAGTCCTTGTCGCCACCGCCATTTGTTGTCGCAGTGTGCAATGAGCATGGTATTCCTCTAATTGCGACGCCACTTCCTTCAGCGCAGGTTATTGATTACTTGCGCGTGTATCTTTCTAAAAAACTCGCTGCACGCGTCACCATGCATGGTGTTTTTATGGATGTATTGGGAGTGGGTGTATTAATTACTGGTGAATCCGGTTTGGGTAAAAGTGAACTTGGCTTAGAACTCATCTCGCGTAATCATGGTCTGGTTGCCGATGATGCCGTCGAGTTTGCCCGCATAGCACCCAACATGATAGAAGGTCGCTGCCCACCGCTATTACAAAATTTGTTGGAAGTGCGTGGTCTGGGTTTGTTAGATATTCGTGCCATTTTTGGTGAAACAGCGGTACGCCGAAAAATGCGACTGAAGTTAATTGTTCATCTCGTGCGTCGTAAAACACTGGAAGAAAACTACGAGCGTCTTCCACTCGATCAGCAAAATGAAGATGTGCTCGGACTGCCCATACGCAAAGTCGTGATCCCCGTTGAAGCGGGCCGAAATATCGCCGTGCTGCTAGAAGCTGCGGTACGCAACACAATATTGCAGCTGCGCGGCATTGACACTCTGGCCAATTTTATGGAGCGCCAGCAGCGCGCCATGGGCGAAGAGTAGATGCGTATTACGCTCATCACGGGTATTTCTGGCTCTGGCAAATCTGTCGGCCTTAACGCCTTAGAAGATGCAGGATTTTTTTGCGTGGATAATCTGCCACCGTCTTTGTTGCGAGCCTTGGTCGAAACACGCGCTAGCGAAGATGCGCAAAATCTTGCCGTCGCCGTTGATGCGCGTAGCGCTACATCCCTGAGCGAACTACCCGCAGACATTACCTGGCTGCGCGATCAAGGTCATCATGTAGAAGTCATTTTTCTGACCGCAAAAACTGAATCGCTGATCAATCGCTTTTCTGAAACTCGCCGTAGCCACCCACTCTCACACCGAATTGCACCGGATGCACAACCCTCGGACATTCCAACCCTAGTAGAGTGCATTTGGCAAGAACGAGAAATGCTGTCAGCGATTGAAGGCTTGGGACATCTGATTGATACCTCGGGTTTATCCGCGAATCAGTTACGTGCCTGGATTAAAGAATTGGTGCAAAAAGATACGCAGCAATTGTCGCTGCTGTTTGAATCATTTGCATTCAAATTTGGCGTTCCACTGGATGCCGATTTAGTATTTGATGTACGCGTAATACCCAACCCTTTTTATGACAAGGCATTACGGCCTCTGACGGGTAAAGATCAGCCCGTTATTGATTTTCTAAAAGCGCAGTCTGATGCGGTCTCGCTACTTTCTGATATACGTCATTTCATAGTGCGCTGGCTTCCCGCCTACCAACGCGACAACCGCAGCTACCTGACCGTTGCTATCGGTTGCACTGGTGGTCAGCATCGATCGGTATTTATGGTCGAACAACTCGCCCAACATTTTAAGGATCAGGCTCGCGTACTGATACGTCACCGCGAACTGTTACACGATAATGAACGCAGCTGATTGGCTACCGTTATTTCCACTACGCACCGTCCTGTTTCCTGGTGGTGTACTGCCCCTGCGCGTTTTTGAAACTCGCTATGTCGATATGGTGCGCGAGCGCATGAAAGCTGATGCACCTTTTGGTGTGATTGCCATACGCTCTGGCAGTGAAATTGGCAAAGCGGCTGAACCTAGCACCGTAGGTACCTTGGCGCACATCGTTGAATGGGATATGCCTGAACTCGGTGTGCTGTTGCTAGAGACACGCGGCGGAGAACGTTTTAATGTCATAGAAACGCGTGTACAAGCCAATCAGCTCATCGTTGCTCGCGTAGAAGTTTTAAACACCACCACCGACATACTCTGCGATAGCGCACTTGCTGCCTGTAGCGATATGCTGGAAACAGTTATCAGTGATTTTATGGATCAGGCACGCGAGCAATCGGATGCCGCCTTCGTTAATCCCTTTCCTGAACCACATCAATTATATTCACCGGGTTGGGTGGCCAATCGGTGGAGCGAAATGCTACCAATCACACTAGAACAAAAACAAGCACTGCTAGAAATTCAAGATGATGGTGCACGGCTGATAAAAATTGAACAGTACCTGCATGAAAACCGCATCATTTGATTCCTGCTCATGGCTAAGCTCTTCTGCAAAGCTCAACTACCTAGCAGTAATTTTTTAATCGGCGCCGGTAAGGCTGCCTGACTTAATTTATCTGCAGGCAGCCAGCAATACGCTCTCTGAGCAGCCAGCATAAAAATTTTCTTCATCGTCACTCGCACTGGAAGCACGGTGAGTTTGTAATGCGAAAAAGCGTGGGTAAATTCTGGCATCAGGCCCATAGACTCCACCTCTCCAAATTCAGTCAGCATATGATCTAGCTCCGCCCTGGTTATGTGGTGTGGCTTTGTAGTTATCAGACGACTCACTTCTGGCAACGATAGAAGGCCTCCCCATATTCCGCTTGGCGGGCGCTGCTCAAATAAAATCGCTTGCTGATGCTCGACAACCAACATGACGGTGAATTTTTCAGGCACCGCTTTTTTAGGCTTGCGCACTGGTAGCTCACCAACGCGATTTGTCGCCCTTGCTTGGCAACGCAATTCAAGCGGACATGCGTTGCATTGAGCGCGACTGCGGGTGCATACGGTAGCACCTAAATCCATCAAGCCCTGCGTGTAAGCCTCGATCGACTCGGTAGGCAGCAATTCGCCTGCGAGTTGCCACAACTGTTTTTCTACCAGTGCCGTGCCCGGAAATCCCTCCACACCAAAAACTCGACAAAACACCCGCTTCACATTGCCATCTAAAATTGCTGCGCGTGTGCCGTAGGCAAAAGCGGAAATCGCCGCTGCGGTGGATGGTCCTATGCCGGGCAAATCGCCCAATTGTTCTACATCGACTGGAAATATGCCTTGGTAGTCTGCCACTACACGCTGGGCACAACGATGCAAATTGCGTGCGCGGGTGTAGTAACCCAAACCACTCCAGTGCGCCATGACGTCTTCGACAGGCGCTTCTGCAAGAGAAAAAATCGTGGGGAATCGTTGCAAAAATCGAGCGTAATACGGAATGACAGTCGCTACCTGCGTTTGCTGCAACATAATTTCAGATAACCAAATGCGATACGCATCACGTGTCTGCTGCCAGGGTAACTGATGACGACCGTGCTGTTGCTGCCATTGAATGAGCGTCGTAGCAAATGATGGGTCTGCAATCAGATCAGCACCACCTAAAACTATGCGCTTCATCGCTGACAACGCCCACAATAAAATGTAGATCGCTGACCCTGAACACTGCGCTTAATCGGTGCTGCACATTTTCTACAGGGCTCACCCTCGCGGTCGTATACGAAATAGGTCTGCTGAAAATAACCCGACTGGCCGTCAGCGCCAATGAAGTCACGCAACGTACTACCCCCTTGCTCTATAGCAGCCACTAATACGCGTTGAATTTCTATTGCCAATGCGCGATAACGTAATGCAGAAATTCGACGCGCTGAAGTTGCTGGGTGTATCCGCGCATGAAACAAGCTCTCGCAGGCATAAATATTTCCTACGCCAACGACGATGTCACCTGCCAGTAAAACTTGTTTAATCGCTGCGCTACGCTGACGACTTTCACGATGCAGTCTTAATCCAAGGTCGTCACAGCCTATGGGCTCCACACCCAAATGTCGTAACAAGGTATGCTGATCGACACTACCTTCATCGTTGTCATGCCACAGGACAGCACCAAAACGTCGTGGATCAGTCAAACGCAAACGGGTTTCGCCTAATACCAAATCAACATGGTCGTGCTTTTGTGGTGGATGTGATCCAGACAACACGCGCAAATGACCAGACATACCTAAATGAATAATCAAGGTACCGTGGTCAAAATTTAGCAGCAGATATTTCCCGCGCCGACCCGTTGACAGCACACGGCGCTGCGTCAGCAGCTCAGATAAGCCGCTGGGAAATGGCCAGCGCAAGCCCTCTCGGCGGAGTATCACTTCCGTTACCAGCCGGTCTTCTACATGCGGAGCGATACCACGCCGGGTAACTTCAACTTCGGGAAGTTCAGGCATAGGGTGTGCAGGGGTGTAGGTTTTTAAAGTGGAGGCCTGCGGTCATATTGGCTTTCGTCGTAAAATCAACCGCGGCCACAACAAATTGCTGCCCATGGTCCGCATCTTCGGGCACTCCGTACAGGATAATCTTTTGAAACATTTCTCAGCCATTCTAACGCTCTCGGCTTTGCTTGCGACGGCTAACCCAGTATTTGCTGCAGATAATGCCGCTGCTGACGAACCCATCGATGTCTTGCCAGCATTTGGCAAAATGGAAGAAGTCATCTTCCGCTATTTGTCAGCCGAGATTAGTTACCAGCGCGGCAACACATTGGCGGGATACGCTGATATGCTGTCCATTGCTCGTAGCACGGGTGATGCGCGACTAGCTCGCAGAGCGACAGAAATGGCTATTTCTGGCTCACTGCCCGATGAGGCGATGAAGGCGGCACGTACATGGCAAGGACTTGCTCCACAAGCTGACGATGCAGCGCAAGTGTTGTTGGGGCTACAGTTAACTCACAATCGTGCTGATGATGCCAAGGCCTCACTCGCCAAACAACTCTCTGGCAGCTCCAACGCTACCCTGCCACTGGCAATTGGTAATGTGCAGCGCTTGTTATCACGCATGCCAGACAGAGCCCGCGCATATGCATTAATAAAAGAACTGCTAGAGCCCTATCGTCATTTAATTGAAGCCAGAGTTGCAGTTGCTCAAATGGCCATCGTCAATGGTGATCGCGATGGTGCACTAAAAGAAGCTCGCGAGGCCATAAGCAAATTTCCGAACTCGGAACTTGCGGCGATGATGTTTTCTCAGTTAATCGAGAATAAAGCTGAATCATTAAAATTGCTGGCAGATTTTCTGAAAAGAAATCCAACATCTCGCGAAGTCAGGTTGATGTATGCGCGTATGCTGTTTGAACAATCCAACGTAGTCGAAGCAAAAAAAGAATTTAGAACACTACTTCAGCAAACACCGAACGATCAGACCTCCCTCTATGCTATGGGATTGTTAATGGTGCAGACCAACGACATTGCCGAAGCTGAAAAATACCTTTCAACTTACGTTAATAACCTCAAAGGTCAGCCTGATCGTGAAAGAGATGCCAGTCAGGCGTTGATGATATTGGCGCAAATTGCCGAAGACCGTAACGATACAGCCGCTGCTTTGGTTTGGCTCGATATGGTTGCAACATCGGGACAAAACGGCGCTCTGAATGCCACGCTAAAGCGTGCGCAACTACAAGCTAAAAGCGGCAAACTAGACGAGGCACGCCAATTACTTAGCCAGACCGACGTAGAAAATGACGACGAACGAGCAAAGCTTATTATCGGTGAAGCGCAACTACTGCGCGATGCAAACAAACTCCCCGAAGCAATACGACTGATACAGGACGCGCTGGAGCTTTACCCGGATCATGTCGATTTATTGTATGAATTAGGCATGCTGGCCGAAAAAAATCACCAGTTTGATGTGATGGAAACTGCACTTCGCAAAGTCATTAAATTAATGCCGGATGGTCAGCATGCATTTAATGCACTTGGCTACTCATTGGCAGATCGCAACACGCGTCTGCCTGAAGCATATGACCTCATCAAAACGGCTCTGTCGCTTGCGCCCGATGACCCCTACATCATGGATAGCATGGGCTGGGTAGAGTTCCGCATGGGCCGTTTAGAGAAAGCTGAGGAGACATTGCGTAAAGCATTTGTTCTTAAGCCCGATCCAGAAATCGCCGCTCATCTGGGCGAGGTTTTATGGGTGCGTGGCCGAGAAGAAGAAGCCAAAAAACTTTGGCGCAATGCAGGCGGCAGAGAGTCGAAAAACGATACGCTAAAGAGCACGCTGCAGAGACTTAAGATCAAACTCTGAAACTATTCGAATGCGCTGGATTACACGACTGGCTGGCTGGTTTTTTGCCCTAAGCATGGTCTTTTTAGTTTCCAGCTGTAGCACTCTGCAGCCCATAGCGCCCATTGAGCGCAGTTTTTATGACAGCATTCTGATCCATGGACGTTTTTCTTCTAACTTCGAGCAAAACAATCGACAGCAATCCGTTCAGGGTCGGTTTGAATGGAGCCAAAATGGTCAGGCTATCGACATAGATTTGTTATCCCCTCTGGGCCAAACGCTGGCTAAACTATCCATAGTTCCGGGCTCGGCCAAAATTCAAGAATCAGGTAAAGAAGCTAAATTTGCCAGTAATATTGCCGAACTCACTGAGCGCAGCTTGGGGTGGGCGCTTCCTGTGGCAGGTATGCGCGATTGGCTGCAAGGATTTAACCGCAACTCGTCAAGTCAATTGCTTACCGTATCGGCTTCTGGTTCCGAGATAGTCGATGCTGAGGGTTGGCGCATTCATTACGTAAGCTGGCAGCAAAATGCCGTAACTACTTACCCCAAGCGCATCGATATCTCTCGTACATCTCACAATACTGCCCCACTGTCCCTGCGCATAGTCATTGACCACTGGGAGCCGCGTTGATGTCATCAACAGCGCTCAGCTATTTGCATGATTGCCCGGCACCCGCCAAGCTGAATCTTTTTCTGCATGTGGTTGGGCGACGTGAGGATGGCTATCACTTGCTGCAATCCGTTTTTCAGTTGATAGATTTATCGGACACGCTGCATTTTGATCTGCGCGATGACGACCGCATCCAGCGAGTGACAGAACTTGCTGACGTGCCAGAAGACCAAGACTTAGTCATTCGAGCTGCCAAGTTACTAAAAATTGCAGCCCATGCGAAAGGTCGGGAAGTTCGTGGTGTCGACATAGGCTTGGATAAACGCATACCCATGGGGGGCGGCTTGGGTGGCGGATCCTCAGATGCGGCGACTGTTTTGCTCGCTTTGAATCATCTTTGGCAATTGAAGATGTCACGTGCCGAACTGATGGAACTGGGATTACGGCTTGGTGCCGATGTACCGTTTTTTCTGCTTGGTCACAATGCCTTTGCAGAAGGCGTCGGTGAACAGCTCACACCTTTGACCATCCCGCCTGCCTGGTACGTCGTTATCCACCCCGGCGTTAGCGTGACTACGCCTAGCGTGTTCGGGGCTGCTGAATTGACACGGAACACCAAAGTCGTCAAAATGGCGGACTTTTCCGTAAGGCCTTTGGGCTTTGGGAAAAACGACTTGCAAGCAGTTGTGGTTCGCGCCTTTCCAGCCGTTGCTGACGCCATAGATTGGTTGTCATTGCACGCACATGCGCGAATGACGGGGTCTGGAGCGTGCGTATTTGCCCGGTTTGATACTGAATCTGAGGCCAAAGCCGTACTACTTCAGCTGCCCGCACAGTGGCGAGGATGGAGCGTCAGATCGTTTGACCATCATCCGCTAAAACTGCCGTTGTAGTATCTCGAATTCGTCTGCGCGGAATTCCGCGAGACAAACGGTTGTGTAGGGGAATCGCCAAGTTGGTTAAGGCACTGGATTTTGATT
>CAYUDI010000063.1:0-13366 GCA_964443585.1 uncultured Bifidobacterium sp. | reverse complement strand
CAACAAAGCTAACGGGCATGCCCTGCAGATCGACTGTTTGCCAAAAGCTGTTGGTATTGCCAAATAAAAAGGAGGACGAAACAACGTGATCACCTGCGCGCAACAACGCTTGTACCAACGCGCCTATTGCAGCCATGCCCGTTGCAAAGCATAGCGTGGTGACGCCCTCTTCCATGCGGGTGATTTTTTCTTCAAGCGCAGAGACCGTAGGATTACCCTGACGACCGTAACGGTAGCCCGCTTTTTTTCCCTGAAAAACTTCAGCTAATTCACGCGCATCTCGGTAACCGTACGCAACCGACGTATGTATGGGCTTGTGCAGCGAACCATGTTCAATCGGTTTTTGACGATCGCTGTGCAGTATGGTGGTGGTGAATCCGTATTTTTTTCCGTTGCTCATGAAATCCTTGCCCTACCTGGGTAACTATGGAGCTTTATTCGATTTGTGCCAGGTTCAGATTCAGCTGCGTTCTAACGATGTCTTCCATAACGACTTTGGGATGTTGACGGGCATATTCGACTTTATCGAGATAATCGCGCGAAATATCACCTGTAATATATTCACCGTCAAAACATGAGGCTTCGAATTTTTTCAACAGTGGATTTACATCAGTAATAGAACGTTTCATCGCTTCTATGTCTTGATAGACCAAGGCGTCGGCAGTGATTTCTCGACAGACTTGTTCCTCGGTGCGGCCATAGGCTATTAACTCATTGCGGGTTGGCATATCTATGCCATACACGTTCGGGTATTTCACCGGCGGTGCAGCAGAGGCAAAAATGACTCGCTTGGCTCCGGAATCTCGCGCCATCTGAACTATTTCACGACTAGTGGTGCCGCGAACGATGGAGTCGTCAACTAACAGTACGCTCTTGCCTTTAAATTCCGAACTGATGGCATTGAGCTTTTGGCGCACAGATTTGCTGCGCACTCCTTGGCCGGGCATGATGAAGGTACGGCCTATGTAGCGGTTCTTAATAAAGCCTTCGCGATAATGCAAATTGAGTTTTAGTGCGAGCTCCATCGCTGCTGGGCGGGATGAATCAGGTATAGGCATAACCACATCAATTTCACCATCACGGAACTGTGTACGAATTTTTTCGGCCAGATGCTCACCCATACGCAGGCGCGTTGCATACACAGATGCGCCATCGATCACTGAATCTGGGCGTGCGAGATACACAAACTCAAATGCACACGGATTGAGCGTTGGATTCTCTGCGCATTGCTGGTTATAGAGCTTGCCATCGTTATCGATGAAGATAGCTTCACCCGGCATCACATCACGCAGAAAATGAAACCCTAATCCTTCCAGCGCAACTGATTCGCTGGCGATAACGTATTCCGGGCCACGGTCGGTATCGTTAAACCCTATACAGAGTGGCCGTATGCCATAGGGGTCGCGAAACGCCAATAATCCATAGCCAGCAATCTGCGATACCACCGCATAGGATCCGCGCACACGCAGGTGTAATGCTGAGACTGCTTTGAACATGACCGATGGATCAAGCAATAACCCAGAAGTAGCTTGCTGAATTTCATGTGCAAGCACATTGAGTAACACTTCAGAATCCGAATCGGTATTGATATGCCGACGGTCATTGCGGAACATTTCAATTTTTAATTGATCCGCATTGGTCAGGTTGCCGTTGTGGGCCAACGTAATACCAAAAGGCGCATTGACATAAAAGGGTTGAGCTTCTTCCTCGCTAAAGGAGCCTGCTGTCGGGTAACGACACTGACCTATACCCGAGTTGCCCGGAAGTGAACGCATATTACGGGTACGAAATACATCGCGTACCAAACCATTCGCCTTGTGCATGCTAAACGCACTACCATGACTGGTTGCAATCCCCGCAGCATCTTGACCGCGATGCTGCAAAAGCAGCAAAGCATCATAAATGATCTGATTGACCGGACCATGCGAAACGACGCCGACAATGCCACACATCGTTAACTCCTTCGAAAACTACCTAGAGAAGAAAGAACTTATACAGACTGCACGGCTACAGTAAGACCCATTTTCACTATCCGCGATCGCATTTTCTCTGCCTCATCACGACTACCAAAAGGACCTACTCGTACCCGGTAACGCTCTCCATCTTTAGTGGTGATTTTTTGCAAATACGCCTTGATGCCTGCTTGCTTTAATTTTGTTTGCAGTTCGTCAGCTTTACTTTTGTTAGCCACGGCGGCTACCTGCAACACAAACCGAGTTGCTGCTACTTTTTCATTGGCAGGGGTTGAGTTGTCTGCCGACTTTTGAACTGGCTTTTCCTGCGCAGGCTGGAGGTTGGACGCTACCGTTGCCTTCTCAGTCGGCACTGGCGCCACTACTGTGCCTGGGCTGGCGTCAGACTTAACCTCGGCTGTAGTGCTGCTGGAGGATTGGCTTTTCTTTGCTTCAACAGGTTGTTCTGGTAGGGCAGTAATAACGGTGCCAGCACCCTGTTTGTCTCGGGAGGGTATCTGAATAGCGATATCGTCAGTGAGCGGCTTGGGCTCAGAATCAAAAATCATAGGCAACCCTATGATAGCTGCCAGTACGAGCGCACTAGCACCTATCAGACGCCGCCGCGCACGTTTTTTTTCAGGCAGCATGGGGTCCATTGGCTCCTCATCTTGCGCCTTGCTGACACGCCGCCTAGGCCTGACCGGAACGCCAACATCATCGTCAACGTCCTGCTTGCCTTTGCCTAAACCCGAGAACAAGCCCATAAAATGAATCGCCTGATTACCTGAAAATACCTGCAATTAGTGAACTTCAATCAGTCGTCTTGAGAGACATCACACCTGCGACTGTTAGGAATGATCCGAAGACCACAATTCTATCATTCTCAGTGGCTCTGGCCTTAGCTTCTGTAAACGCTGCCTCTGGTGAGGGAAAGTGGCGAATACTCCGTTCGGAATTTTTGTCCGTGCTTTCGTGAACACCCGCTTGTTCAAGACAATGGGCCAAATAAGCTGTATCGGCTGCGCGGGGTAGTGGGAGCTCGGTGAGATACCAATGATCGATTTTGTCTTTTAAGTGCGTAACAACCCCCAACACATCCTTATCTGACATCGCACCAAAAACGGCGTACGTAAAAGGGAAAAATCCCATGTTATCTAAATTTTGGGTCAAGGTCGCTGCTGCATGAGGATTGTGAGCTACGTCCAAAATAACTTGCGGGCGTCCCGGCAAGACTTGAAAACGACCCGGTAATTCCACCATGACCAAGCCGCTGCGTATCTCTTGTGCACCCAGAGGCAATCGATCACGCAGTGCTTCAAGCGCAGCTAAGGCAGCACTCGCGTTGAGCAATTGATTTGCACCTCGCAGACTGGGATAAGCCAATGAATTGCGCCGAGCTGCGCGCCCACCATAATTCCACTGCTGTTTATCACCTGAGTAATTAAAGTCGCGTCCAAACAACCAAAGGTCTGCACCTATTTTTGATGCATGGTCTACGAGTGATGCTGGTGGCGAAGGATCACTACAAATGGCCACACGACCAGCGCGATATATACCAGCCTTTTCAAAACCAATTTCTTCGCGCGTATCGCCTAAATAATCCTGATGATCCAGATCGACGCTGGTAACTATCGCCACATCAGCATCAATGATGTTGACCGCATCGAGGCGACCGCCAAGACCAACTTCCAGAATAACGGCATCAAGGTCTGCCTGAAAAAACAGCAGCAAGATGGCCAGGGTTGTAAATTCAAAATAGGTAAGCGAAACCGTCTGACGGGCGGCTTCGACTTGTTCAAATGCCTGGCACAAAACCGTATCGCTAACGATGTCGCCACTGATACGCGCACGCTCATTGAAATGCAATAAATGAGGCGAGGTATAAAGGCCCACCTTATATCCTCCTTGCAGCAAAATTGATTCGAGCATGGCACAAGTAGAGCCCTTGCCATTGGTGCCCCCCACCGTGATGACAGGGCAGGAAAATTTCAGACTCAATCGATTAGCTACTGAAGCAACGCGATCCAGCCCCATGTCTATCGCTTTGGGGTGCATGCTCTCCAAACGCTGTAGCCAATCAGTAAGTGACAAATTATCGGCTTGCATACGATTTAGATTGTGTGAGTGGAGATAAAAAAACCCGGACAGCCTGCCCGGGTTGGTGACCATGAAAATAACGTCAGGCGAGTACTTCAGGCGGCTGGTTTTGTAGCAGCGCCAGTAATCGCGCGATTTCTTCGCGCATCTTGCGTCTATCGACGATCATGTCGATAGCACCTTTTTGAATAATAAATTCTGACCGCTGAAAACCTTCGGGTAGTTTTTCACGCACGGTATTTTCAATCACGCGCGGACCAGCAAATCCTATCAAGGCCTTGGGCTCAGCAATCACTACATCACCCATAAAAGCAAAAGACGCTGAAACACCACCCATGGTGGGGTCAGTTAACACCGAAATAAACGGCAATTTTTTCTCGGCCAGCTTCGTTAGCATCGACGTGGTTTTCGCCATTTGCATCAGTGAGAGCAAACCCTCTTGCATACGTGCACCGCCAGTCGCAGTGATGCAAATGAATGGGACTTTTTGTTCTATGGCTGTCTGCGCGCCACGCACAAATCGTTCTCCCACAACCGCACCCATAGAGCCACCCATGAATTCAAACTCGAAACAAGCAACAACAACGGGTAAGGTCATGATTGCGCCACCCATAACGATGAGCGCATCGGTTTCACCGGTCGCATCCAGAGCCGATTTGAGTCGTTCGGTGTATTTTTTTGAATCTTTGAATTTGAGTGTGTCAACGGGCAGGATTTCCTGGCCTATTTCGTAGCGACCTTCAGGATCCAATAAAGCATCAATACGATTACGGGCAGGAATGCGCATGTGGTGGTCACATTTAGGGCAAACCTGCTGATTGGATTCCAAATCGGTTCTATACAGAACCGCCTCGCAAGAGGGACATTTAACCCACAAACCTTCCGGAACGGAACGGCGGGTAGAAGCATCGGAACGCTGTATACGAGGAGGAAGTAATTTCTCTAGCCAGCTCATGGGGGCTCTCTTTCAGTATGCGACTGGTGGCCGCGTAGCGTCGTATTGTAACCGGCGCTACGGGCTGCTGCCACCTTGGCAGATTAATAGCTCATCGAAACTAACCAGGCCGTATTTAAAATCAGGCAGGCAATTCATCAATGGCAGCACGTATACCCGCCACAAAATCATGAACCGCTGCAACAGCTTTGTCTTTCGGGGTGTTTTCTAGTTCCTGAATGATACGACTGCCTATGACCACTGCATCCGATACAGAAGCGATGGCTTTGGCAGTTTGCGCATCGCGTATCCCAAAACCCACACCGATAGGTAGTTTGACGTGCTTACGAATTTCGTCAATGCGACTGGCGACTTCGGTCGTATCTATATGCCCGGCGCCTGTTACACCACGCAGTGAGACGTAATAAGAAAAGCCACTGCTGATTTCTGCAACCTGACGTATGCGTTCATCCGATGAGGTGGGCGCGAGTAAAAAAATAGGATCCATATCTGCTGCGCGCAATGCACGAGCAAACTCTACGCATTCTTCAGGTGGATAATCCACCACGATTGCACCATCGACGCCGGCTGCTTTGGATTCGGCTATGAATGCAGGTACACCCATACGCTCGATAGGATTGGCATACCCCATCAACACAACCGGAGTATCTTTGTTTTCAAGACGAAATTGGCGCACGTACTCCAAGACATCACGCAAGCCCACGCCAAACTTGAGTGCCCGTTCGCAAGCACGTTGTATGACGGGGCCTTCTGCCATTGGATCTGAAAATGGCACACCCAGCTCCAGTATGTCCGCCCCACCTTTAACTAAGGCATGCATCAGGGGGACGGTCATTTCAGGACCTGGGTCACCGGCCGTAATAAATGGAATGAGTGCTTTTTTCTTTTGTGTAGCTAAGGTGTCAAATGTTTTTTTTATGCGTGACATGGATTTATCCGTACCAAGAAAGTCGTGTGTAGAAAAATAAACGCAAAGCAGGCACTGTGGCCTAGTGCTTTGCGCTGCTATCTACACCGTGGTCTTTGTCATACTCTTGTACGGTATGCATATCCTTGTCGCCGCGCCCTGACAAGTTAATCAATATTGATTTATCTTTGGGTAAAGTTTTAGCGAATTTCACAGCATAGGCAATCGCATGCGCCGATTCGAGTGCGGGAATGATGCCCTCAATTTGGCAGCAATCATGAAAAGCCTTCACCGCTTCATCGTCGGTTACGCTGACATACTGCGCACGCTGTATATCTTTTAACCAGGCGTGTTCAGGGCCAACGCCGGGGTAATCAAGGCCCGCCGACACCGAATGCGTTTCTATGATCTGCCCGTTTTCATCTTGCAGCAGATAGGTACGATTACCATGCAGCACACCAGGAATACCGCTGCCCAGTGATGCCGAATGCTTGCCTGTTTCTATACCCTCGCCCGCGGCTTCAACACCTATAAGTTTTACATCGGTGTAATTGATGTAAGGATAAAAAATACCCATGGCATTGGAACCACCACCGATACACGCCATCACGTAGTCGGGTTGATGACCTATGAGTTCAGGCATTTGTTCTATGCACTCTTGACCAATGACGGATTGAAAATCTCTGACCATCATGGGATACGGATGAGGCCCTGCAACGGTACCGATAATGTAAAAAGTATTTTCTACATTCGTGACCCAGTCACGCATGGCTTCATTGAGTGCATCTTTCAATGTTTTTGAGCCAGACTCCACAGGCACAACGGTCGCACCCAGTAGCTGCATACGATAGACGTTTTGAACCTGACGTTTAACGTCTTCGCTACCCATGTACACCACGCACTCCAAACCAAAACGCGCACAAATAGTTGCTGTTGCAACGCCATGTTGGCCTGCACCTGTTTCAGCGATGACTCTGGGCTTACCCATGCGTTTGGCCAGCAATGCCTGACCAATGACGTTGTTGATTTTGTGTGCACCTGTGTGATTTAAATCTTCACGCTTAAAATAAATTTGTGCACCGCCCACCTCAGAGGACCAACGTCGTGCATGATAAATAGGGCTAGGGCGTCCTACAAAGTATTTTAGTTCGTGATGAAACTCACGCAAAAATTCAGGATCATTTTGATAATGAGCGTAAACCTTTTTCAGCTCTTCCAACGCATGCGTGAGCGTTTCTGAAACAAAGCTTCCACCATAGGGGCCGAAATGGCCAGAGGCGTCTGGCAAATTGTAGTTACCGAGATGTGCGGGATTGCGATCCATGGTCTTTCCTTAGAAATGCTGGGGAACAAACTGTTAGCTTGAAAATTTAATGGTGACAGTGTGCGTGTAGTAAGCACCTGCGCATTTGCCAAAAAAATTTACGTTTGTAGTTAATCAGTGTGTTCTAAATGATTATCGCCAGCGCGTACAGCATGTACAAATGCTTGCATCAACGCGGCGTCCTTGACGCCCTTGCTTGCTTCGATGCCGGAACTGACGTCGACCGCATGCGGGCGCAATGAGCGCACGGCATCAGTCACATTTTGCACGTTCAAGCCACCACTCAAAACGGCCTGATGCGCGATTTCTTCGGGAATGAGAGACCAATTGAAAACCTTTCCGGTACCACCATAGGCGTCGCTCCATGTATCGAGCAACAACCCAGAAAATAAGGGACTGCAATTACTATATAAACGCTGTGATTCTAACAAATCTTGGGCCGTCGTCTCGGGACGTATCCGGAAAGCCCGTAAAAAGGGGCGCGCCACCGTCTCAGCAATCGCGGCGCACTGCTCCGGAGCCTCATCGCCATGAAACTGCAGCATAGACAGCGGGACTTGACGCAAAACCTGCTCGACCTCACCAAGGCTGGCATTGACGAACAAGCCCACACTGGTAATAAAAGGTGGCAAATCAGCAAGCAAGGTTGCGGCCTGATGGGCATTTACATGGCGTGGCGAGGGCGGATAAAAGACGAGTCCGATTGCATCAGCACCTGCCAAAGCGGCGGCCTTGACGTCTTGAGGAGTGGTCAGGCCACAGAGCTTTACTCGTGTTCTATGCGTCATCACAGTGAATGTTTAAAAAATGGCAACTCAATCTGAGGCTCAGGCAAGCTCCAATGCACATCGTAGTCGACTTTGGACAGATACAAACCATCCGGACTAAAGGTCGGCGCCGCTTGTTCGCGCTGGCGGCTCGCCAGCACCTCGGCTATCCACGCAACTGGCTGATTGCCATTCCCCACCTGAATGAGGGAACCCACAATGTTACGCACCATGTGATGTAAAAAAGCGTTGGCAGTCAGGCTAATGAGGATCAGATCATTTTGCCTTTGCAACTGTATGCGGTGCAAGGTTCTGATGGGAGACTTAGCCTGACATTGCGCCGCTCGAAACGACGAAAAATCATGCATACCCACCAGTGCCTGGGCGGCTTGCTGCATCAACTCGGCTTGCAGCGGGCGAAATACCCATCCAGCTCTTTGTTCCCACAAAGGCGAACGGATAGCGTGGTTATAAATAAGGTAGTGATAAGTGCGCGCGGTCGCTGAGTAGCGCGCATGGAACCCATCATTCCCACCTTCAACTTGCTTAGCCCATCGCACCACAATCGATGATGGCAAATAGGCATTCACACCACGCACCCAGGAAAACAGTTCTCGTTCTGCCGTGGTGTCGAAATGCACCACCTGCTCCAAAGCATGCACCCCGGCGTCAGTGCGCCCTGCACATACTGTTTGTATGGAGTGTTGGCAAAATTTGGCTAGCGCATTTTCCAGCACATCTTGCACCGTCTTGCCATGCGGTTGAGTTTGCCAGCCCTGCCATGAGCTGCCATCGTATTGAAGGCCGAGAGCTATGCGTTTCACGGATAGGGGCGCATCGCTCATGATATGGAACCAGAGCGTGATGCTTAGTCAGGTAACTTTTGAAAACAGGATTTTACGCGAGTTGCTGTAACAGCGATTTTGCCCGCGCCGCCAGTTCTGGATGATGCGATGAGGCGACCTCTGATAACAGGTCGCGAGCACCTGTACTATCGCCGATCTCATTACACGCCAGCGCGAGATCAATTTTTGTTTTGAGGGCCACTGTCTCTGCGGGGGTGGCTGCCGCACTTGACGTTACACCCGTCTCGGTAAAATCAATAACCTCGGCATGGCTATCAGACCCAGAAAAGTGTACTGAACCTGAAGAAGGCTGTCCCTGCTGTACCTTGCCATCCAGACGCAAAGAAAAATCAAAATCAGTATGCTCGGTCGGCCCTTGCCTGACGATGCTAGGAGTAAATTTAACCGACTGATTGTAAGACTGCGGCGTGGTTACAGTGGCAGAGGATGAGTCATTGACTGTCTGGGCCGATGCCGAGCTGGAATACAAAGGATTGCCCGAATCCAGCTTCTGCCCCAATTGCGCTGCTTGCCGCCACTCCGGACCAAGACCCTGAGTTAGTAAACGTAACTCGGCTGCCAGATGTGCAAATTTTTTTTGATCTTTACGGGCAGCATAAATCTCCAATAATTTAACGTGAACCCCATATCGCTGAGGGTTTGCTTTCAACGCATCAAGAAGTATTTCCTCTGCTTGCTCGTCTCTACCGTAGGCAATGTACACATCGGCTTCGGCAATCGGATCAATCTCTTTCGTATCTAATTGGCTTACCGATGGTACAAAATTCGAATGAAATGCACTGTGATTGGTATCCACATGGCGGCCACCTGCCTGCCCAAAAACAGAGGCTTCATCAGCAGCAGGTTCACGACGAACTGATGGTGCAGAACGCAGGCGTTTACGCCGCCTGATTCGAATAAACAATAATAATCCTGCGAGAGATGCGGCACCTGCTATACCGATGACAGTGAGTATTTCGCTGTCCCACTGGTTAAAAAAATCGTCAACACCTATTAATTTTTCTATTTCATACACATACTCATTTTTCACAGGTGTCACTGTCGTTGGCCTGTTGAATGCCATCTTGGTTTGCGCAGTGGGGCTACCTGTCGGGCTTACTTGCGTTGACTTAGCATCAGGTTGCTGTGCAGACTGCTCAGCAGGGTCTTGCTGCTGTGGTACTGAAGATGGTGGGTTACGCAGTGCTAACTGATCTTGTAGTTCGCGTATATTTTTTTCTAATTCAGCAATCCGTTGTGTAGAGTCAGCGAGCGATTTTTCATTCGCCAATGTGTCGAGCGCGCTAATCCCTAATGATTTATTTTGTGTATCTGATGAATTCGGCGGGCTAAGCTTGAGTATATGACCACTGTGGCTACGGATAGCTGGTTTACTATCAGCTGCGTCTATTTTTTTGTTCGAAGCTAAGGCTGTATTTTTTTCTGGAGCAGATCCCTTTTTAAATTCTTTGGTTTGCGATATCAGTTTCTGACGCGCTAACTGTGGATCTATAGCTTTTATGCGCTCTGCCTCTGGAATTTTTAAGATAGACCCAGCCTTCATTTTATGAATATTGTTTTCATTAAATGCTTCTGGATTTTCTTGCTCTATGGCGATCATCACTTGAGCCAGCGTTGTACCTTTGGGTCGAAGGGTGGTTGCAATCTGGTGCAGTGTCTCGCCAGATGTAACATAGTGCGTAGCGTTAGTACGTTCGGGCGATGCAGGAAGGTTTTCTGAATCGGTGGTTTTACGTTGACGTTTGCTCGTAACCGTTGTTTGAGGTGGCGCTTCAGTTATTGGCGCAGTTACGGGAGATATCTTAGATAAAACAGTATCGACCGTGCTTGCTGGCAGCTCATTTTGTACGGGTGCGGGGTCGAGTAGCAATGCATACTGCCGCACGCTGCGATTGCCACCAGCGCTAACTTCTACCATCACCATTAAATAGGGTTCAGTAATTGCCTTATCTGAACTTAAATGAATTACTGGTTGATCTGCTTTTTTTTCTATTGTTAACCGCAAAGATCGGGTCAATACGCTGTACTCTAGTCCAGCTTCGGCAAACATTTCTGGTGAGGCAATCCGAGCAGATAAAGACTCTGTTTCTTGAGCAGACAAGATGGTGACATCGATGTCGGCATCCAGTAATTGCCCCAAAGCCGACCGCACGGTTACTTCACCCATACCAAGGGACTGCGATTGCAGAGGTAATACAGCGAGTATCGCGAAAAATAATAATCTGAAAAACATGGCTGAAAATAACGAGAACAAATGCGGCGTGAAAGAAACTTTCACAGTTGAGATTAACCAGCGCAGCAGACCTTATCACCGGCCATCGCGTATCGCAAGTTAACTAAATCTGGTGCGCCATAAAAAAACCCGCCTGTAGTCCAACTTAGGATAAACAAGCGGGTTAGGTTGTGCTTTGACAACTCTATATGAATTATTGTTGTGTAAGCACTGATGTAATCAACATGACGCGTTACTCAATTCAACATTGAGTTTTTACCCAACGATTTATGTGACCTCACCTCATACAGCGGCGCTGGCAGCCAGGACAGTATCTATCTATGCTTCCAAAAGTAGTCTTAGCATGCGACGCAAGGGCTCTGCAGCTCCCCACAACAATTGGTCGCCTACTGTAAATGCAGATAAGTAGTCACCACCCATCTCCATTTTTCGTAAACGACCCACAGGAATAGTTAAGCTACCGGTGGTAGCCGCAGGCGTTAGATCGTGCATGGACGCTTCGCGGGTATTTGGAATAACTTTTGCCCATGGATTATTGCTAGCGATGATGTCGGTGATTTCATCCAGCGGTATGTCTTTTTTTAGTTTGATCGTCAACGCTTGCGAGTGACAACGCATAGCACCGATGCGCACGCACAGACCATCCACTGCAATCGCTGCTTTGGCATCTTTACCAAATGAGGCGCCACGACCAAGAATTTTATTGGTCTCTGCGCCCCCCTTCCACTCTTCGCGTGACTGGCCATTGCCTAAATCTTTATCTATCCAGGGAATCAGGTTGCCACCTAAAGGAACACCGAATTGTTTGATTTCGTCAGCACTCATAGAGTGCTGACGCGCCAAAACTTTGCGATCAATTTCGAGGATGGCGGATGCTGGATCATCTAACAAGGATTTTACTTCGGCGTTAATACTGCCAAACTGAGTGAGCAATTCGCGCATGTGTTGGGCACCGCCGCCTGAAGCTGCTTGATAGGTCATGGAGGTCATCCAATCAACCAAATCATGCGCAAACAAACCACCCAGACCCATTAACATGCACGACACTGTGCAGTTACCACCGATGTAGTTTTTGGTACCTGCTTTCAGTGCATGCTTGATCACATCCATGTTTACCGGATCAAGCACGATGATGGCGTCATCTTTCATACGCAACGTCGAGGCCGCATCTATCCAATAACCATTCCAGCCAGCAGAACGTAGTTTAGGGAAAACGTCGCTGGTGTAATCACCACCCTGGCAAGTTAAGATAATGTCGCATTTTTTAAGCGCGTCTATATCGTTGGCGTCTTTTAATGCAGTTTCGTTCTTGGCAATAGCGGGCGCTTTACCGCCAGCATTCGAGGTGGAAAAAAATACAGGCTCTAGGTGAGCAAAATCATTTTCTTCCTGCATGCGCTGCAGCAGCACCGAACCCACCATGCCACGCCAGCCGACTAATCCTACGAGTTTCATATACGTTCCTAGAAAATCAAGCCAATGCCTTAACCACCGCACTACCCATTTCAACCGTACCTACTTTGGTGGTACCTGCCTCATAAATATCGGGGGTGCGCAAACCTTGGGCGAGCACGTGCTTAACTGCCTTCTCTATGCGGTCGGCTTCGGCAGGTAAATTTAATGAAAAACGCAACATCATGGCAGCAGACAAAATCGTTGCCAACGGATTGGCTACACCCTTACCAGCGATATCAGGAGCAGAACCGTGTGAAGGTTCATACAAACCCTTGCTGTTGGCGTCCAGCGATGCGGAAGGCAACATGCCTATCGAGCCGGTCAACATCGCAGCGGCATCAGAAAGTATGTCGCCAAACATATTGCCCGTGACGATGACATCAAATTTTTTAGGTGCACGCACTAACTGCATGGCGGCGTTATCTACGTACATATGATCGAGCTCGATGTCGGGATACTCTTTGTGCACGTCGGTGACGATATCTTTCCAGAACTGGAAGGTCTCAAGCACGTTGGCTTTATCAACACTGGTCAAACGCTTGCCGCGTTTTTGCGCTGCCTTAAAAGCTACATGAGCGATGCGACGAATTTCGGGCTCGGCGTAGCGCATGGTGTCAAAACCTTCACGCGCACCTTTGAACGGACCATCCGGTGCTTCACGCATGCCGCGCGGCTGACCAAAATAAATATCCCCGTTCAATTCACGAATGATCAATATATCCAGACCCGACACGACTTCGGGCTTGAGTGTGGATGCGCCGACCAATTCAGGATAAAGAATCGCTGGGCGAAAATTCGCAAACAAGG
>CAYUDI010000062.1:0-13567 GCA_964443585.1 uncultured Bifidobacterium sp. | reverse complement strand
AACGCTGCCCCCTCTTATATTGCTCCTCCAAAATCAATCAGTGCCAACCCGCACAACTATTGATCTTTTGCATTGTTCGCGTAAAAAATATAAAAGTCAAGTTAATTGCCAAAAGTGCCAGATATTGCGGGATGTCTGGAAAATGCAGAATTGGCGCGCCTTTTCAGGATGGTGCTCTGCGCATAGTCAGGAAAGCGCGTAATATCAACCCAGAGGCAGGATATCTCTGGTTTAACCTGTTACGTATGAGGACGAAAGCATTAGAATAGAAGCATGGCAACTAATCAAGAGAATGGTACTGTCCTGATTCCCAAGGAGCAAAAGGAAGCGGTCAAGCCGCCACCCATGTATCAGGTGCTTTTGCTAAATGATGACTACACTCCTATGGAATTTGTAGTCGCCATAATTCAGGAATATTTCAACAAGGATCGTGAGACGGCAACACAAATCATGCTTAAAGTACACCGTGATGGCAAAGGACTGTGTGGCATATATCCCAAGGATATTGCCAGCACCAAAGTTGAACTCGTATTAACCCACGCCCGAAAGGCTGGGCACCCGCTGCAGTGCGTGATGGAGGAAGCATGATTGCCCAGGAACTTGAAGTCAGTTTGCATATGGCCTTTGTCGAGGCCCGACAGGCTCGCCATGAATTTATAACCGTAGAGCATCTCTTGCTTGCGCTTTTGGATAATCCATCAGCGGCAGAAGTTTTGCGGGCTTGTGCCGTCAATGTTGATGACCTTCGCAAAACTCTCACCAACTTCATTACGGACAATACGCCTACTGTCCCTGGAACAAGTGAAGTTGATACTCAGCCGACCTTAGGATTTCAGCGCGTCATACAGCGCGCGATCATGCATGTGCAATCGGCGTCTAACGGCAAAAAAGAAGTCACGGGTGCCAACGTGCTAGTAGCAATATTCGGCGAAAAAGACTCCCATGCTGTTTACTACCTGCACCAGCAGGGTGTAACACGTCTTGATGTTGTAAATTTCATTTCTCATGGCGTGCGCAAGGATCAGCAATCCGAGACACAAAAAGCACCAGAGGGCATAGAAGAAAATGCCTCGGAAGGTCAGCAAAAAGAAAGCGCCCTGGATCAGTTCACGCAAAATCTTAATAAGCTCGCTGCTGAAGGCAAGATAGATCCGTTGATCGGTCGCGATGCCGAAGTCGAGCGGGTCATTCAAACTCTTTGCCGTCGTCGTAAAAATAATCCTTTGCTCGTTGGCGAGGCCGGTGTTGGCAAAACAGCGATTGCTGAAGGGCTTGCCTGGCGCGTAACGCAGGGCGATGTGCCTGAGATATTGAGTAACGCGGTTGTTTACTCTTTGGACATGGGCGCGCTGTTGGCGGGCACTAAGTATCGCGGCGATTTCGAGCAGCGTTTAAAAGCGGTATTAAAGCAAATGAAAAATAGCCCCAACGGGATTTTATTCATTGACGAAATACATACCATTATTGGTGCGGGTTCAGCCTCAGGTGGAACTCTAGATGCTTCTAATCTTCTCAAGCCAGCACTTTCCAGCGGTCAGCTTAAATGTATAGGCGCAACAACGTTCACTGAGTATCGCGGCGTCTTTGAAAAAGATCATGCACTCTCACGCCGTTTCCAGAAGATTGATGTAAACGAGCCCACCGTAGAGCAAACGATACAAATTTTGCGTGGATTGAAATCACGCTTCGAAGAACACCACGGTGTGAAGTACTCAGCTTCTGCGATAACTTCGGCAGCTGAATTAGCTGCGCGTTTCATCAACGACAGACATTTGCCTGACAAGGCGATTGATGTGATCGATGAGGCTGGAGCGGCTCAGAGAATACTTCCTAAATCTAAGCAGAAAAAGACTATCGGCAAGTCGGAGATTGAAGACATCATCTCCAAGATAGCCCGCATACCACCTGCGTCGGTTAATCAGGACGATCGTACCAAGCTGCAGACCATAGACCGCGATTTGAAAAATGTAGTGTTTGGTCAGGATCCTGCGATTGAAGCTTTGGCTGCCGCTATCAAGATGGCGCGTGCGGGCTTGGGTAAAACTGACAAGCCTATAGGATCGTTCCTGTTCTCGGGTCCTACGGGCGTTGGAAAAACAGAAGTCGCCAAACAACTCGCCTTCATCATGGGTATAGAGTTGATACGCTTTGATATGTCTGAATACATGGAGCGCCACGCGGTTAGTCGGTTAATAGGCGCGCCTCCAGGTTATGTAGGATTTGATCAGGGTGGCTTGTTAACTGAGGCCGTGACTAAAAAGCCGCACTGTGTGCTGTTGCTTGATGAAATAGAGAAGGCTCATCCAGATGTCTTCAATATTCTTTTGCAAGTCATGGATCATGGAACGCTAACGGATAACAATGGCCGCAAGGCTGATTTCCGTAACGTGATCATTATCATGACGACGAACGCCGGAGCAGAAAGTCTGCAGAAGCGCACCATGGGCTTTACCGAGTCTAAGCAGGCTGGTGATGAGATGATAGATATCAAACGTATGTTTACGCCTGAATTCCGTAATCGTCTGGATGCGATCATCAGCTTCAAAGCTCTGGATGAAGAAATTATTCTGCGTGTTGTCGATAAATTCCTCATGCAATTGGAAGAGCAGCTGCATGAGAAGAAAGTTGAGGCCGTCTTCAGCGAAAGTTTGCGCAATTTCTTGGGTAAAAAAGGCTTTGACCCACTGATGGGTGCTCGCCCAATGTCGCGTTTGATTCAAGACATGATACGTAAAGCGCTTGCTGATGAACTGTTGTTTGGTAAGTTAGTCTCGGGTGGTCGAGTAACAGTTGATCTTGATGATAAAGACAACGTTAAATTAGATTTTTCCGAAAGCGATACGCCCCCTCCAGCGGCACCGCAAGAAACTGTTGAAGTCGAATGATGATTTAACTGAACTCAACGGATGTATCGTTGCTAAAACCCTGAGCTCGCTCAGGGTTTTTTTATGTCTGGTACATCCATAGTTGATTAAAAAAATTGAATTTACTAGCGAGGATTAAGGTACCAGGATTTTTTTCGTCGACTGTTTTTGTCGTATCTCTTTTAGCGTAGCCGCTATGAGATTTTGCCTTTCCTCTGTCCACGGATGAAGGGTCTGATAAGAATTTGCCTGCGAAGCATACGGCGCTTGTGACAGGCGTTTCAATACGCGCGAAAAGTTAGTTGGATCATAGTTGGCGCGTGCGAGCATATACAAGGCCAAACGATCTGCTTCCTGATCCATTTTTTCGGGCACAACTTTGACGCCATTGCTAGCGTTCACCGTGCTGGGATCAGGTTTAAATACGAGCAAGCCATCGATCATCGCCGACAGTGTAGCGGTTTGCTGCAGTTGTTTTGCGTGCTGCAAAACATTATGAGAAATTTCGCGTGCAATGACGACAGCAACATCTTCATCCGTACTTAGCCAATCAAGTAAGCCACGAGTTAACAGAATTCGGCGACCATCGGCATACGCATTAATATGCTGAGAATTACCTACATCAATGGCAAATGCGCAGGCAAGCGTCAGAGGAACATTAATGGTGACCTGCTGAGACTGCCGAACGACTGTAATTTTTATCTCGGTTACATTTTTTAGTATGGGCGATAGCAGACGAGCCGTTTCAGGTTCAGCCTGCGTACCCGTAGGTAATCGTTGATCTTGTATGGATTGCAGGATGTCGCCGCGCTTTAGTCCTGCTTGCATGGCTCCGCTGCCATCCAGTATTTGCATGACTTGCAGTCGCTCGTCTAACCCTAAACTCTGTTGTGCCGCAACGGCTAGCTCGGGTGGATAAGAGTATTGATTTTTAGCGGTAAACCCAAGCAGCGGTCGTGCTTGGGTGCGGCAAAGCACAGCGTTTTTAATAATCAGCGGGGCAGCGATACGGTAGATACGTTCCTGTCTAAGTACAATGCCGTCGAGTATAGGATCGCGGGTAACTACCGGCGGTGAAGCAGGTGTTTTTTCTGGTGTTGGATGTTTAGTTGATGCGGTTGTAGTCGACGATGGCGACGAAGATGTATTAGTGGATAGAGGAACGTGAGTACAGCCAGCAAATAGTGCAGACAGAGTAACGGGCACTAGAAATTTTTTGCGAAGGGAAAGCTGCTGCAAGCGCGAAAATACTAACCTTAACAGCGGCACGACAACCTCCGTTTATTTTTTCCCTGTGCTACCGAAACCATCAGCGCCACGATCACTGCTATCAAATGATTCAACGACAGAGAACCCAACTTGCAGCACAGGTACGATGATTAACTGAGCTAAACGTTCCATGGGATTGAGAACAAACGGTGCCATACCCCGATTCCAGGTAGAGACCATGAGTTCGCCTTGATAATCAGAATCAATCAATCCCACCAGATTGCCTAATACGATACCGTGTTTGTGGCCTAGCCCGCTACGTGGAAGTATCATGGCAGCATACGCAGGGTCAGAAATATGAACTGCTATCCCTGTTGGAATCAAATGGGTACTGCCTGGCTCTATGGTGAGTGGAGCGTCGATACATGCGCGTAGATCCAGACCAGCACTGCCTTTGGTAGCGTAGTTAGGTAATTGATCGCGCATGCGCTCATCGAGAATTTTAAGTTCTATATTTTTCATGTGATAGCGGCCTACAGACGGCGAGCAATTTCTGAAATGAGTTTGATAGCGAGAGTTTCCTTACTTGCGCGAGGCAGACTCTGGTGACCTGTAGCATCAAATAAAACAAGTTCATTATCGTCTTTACCAAAGGTCTGGTGCCCGATATTGCCAACTAGCAGAGGTATACGTTTTTTTTCTCGTTTGGCAGCGCCATGGGCAAGAAGATTTTCTGACTCTGCTGCAAAGCCTACACAAAAGGGTGGCTGAGGTAAGGCAGCTACTTCGGCCAAGATGTCTGGGTTATGCTCGAACGCCAACGTAGGCATCTGATCGTCTTGTTTTTTTATTTTTTGTGAACTGATGTCGCTAACACGCCAGTCAGCCACCGCAGCCACTGCAATAAATATCTGTTGATCTGAAATATTCGCCATTACAGCATCGTGCATTTCCAGTGCGGTCGTAACCGGCAACAGCACTACTCCGAGTGGAGCTGACAGTGATGTAGGTCCTGAGATTAGCGTGACCTCTGCTCCAGCTGCACAGGCAGCGCGCGCAATCGCATAGCCCATTTTTCCTGAAGATAGATTCGTGATGCCACGCACTGGATCAATCGGCTCAAACGTGGGACCCGCCGTGATTAGCAGTTTTTTCCCAGCTAAAAGCTTAGGCTGAAAAAAAGCAGATAAAGATTCGAGTAATTGTTCAGGTTCGAGCATCCGACCTAGACCTACTTCACCGCAGGCTTGGTCGCCCGCTGCCGGGCCTAGCAGAGTGATGCCGTCTTTTTTAAGTTGCGTAGCGTTGCGTTGAGTAGCGGGGTTGTCCCACATTTCTACGTTCATCGCTGGTGCAACTAACAAGGGTACGTTGGCCGGACGCGCTAAACACAGCGTTGAGAGCAAATCGTCCGCCGCTCCATGCACTAATTTACGCATAAAGTCAGCCGAGCAGGGCGCAATGAGTATGGCATCTGCATGGCGTGACAAATCAATGTGAGCCATGTTGTTGGCTATACGGCTATCCCACTGGTCAGTAAATACGGGTTTGCCAGACAGCGCTTGCATCGTTACAGGTGTAATGAAATGACGAGCGGCCTCAGTCATCACGACTTGGCAAGTGGCTCCCGCTTTGACCAAGCCGCGAGCTAACTCAGCGGCCTTGTAACAAGCAATGCCGCCAGTCAGACCCAGCACGATATTTTTTCCAGCAAGGCTCATGATTGCATGGGCTTTCGCTAACGTTGGACCCGACGAAATTCGTCGAGTACGAATAATACTGCGCCTATGGTAATTGCACTGTCAGCCACATTAAATGCTGGCCAGTGCAGACTGCCTATATGAAAATCCAAAAAATCGATGACATGGCCATACGCTATACGATCAATCAAATTACCTAGCGCACCGCCCAATATCAATGTCAAAGCCCAGCAAAACAGACGCTGACTTGGATGTCGCTTGAGCATCCAGATTATCAACAGTGAGGCAAGTAAGGACACACCTGCAAAAAAATACCGCTGCCAACCTGGTTGATCTGCCAGAAAACTAAATGCAGCACCTCGGTTATAGACCATCACCAGATTGAAAAAGGACGTAATGGTATCTGACTGACCATACACCATCATGCGGCTGAGTGTGATTTTGGTCAGCTGATCAATCAACACGATGATCACTGCGATACCTAGCCATAGTGTCAGACCAACTGATTTTTTCGACATAGAGAAATCCGCTGTTACTCGTTTATGGTCAGGCAATACGACGATGTTCACCGCTACCAAACAAATTGGCGTTACAACGCCCACACAAACCCGGATGATCAGCTAGCAGGCCGACGTCAGATCGGTAGTGCCAGCAGCGCTCACATTTTTTATAAGTCGATGCTTTAACAGTGATTTTCTCATCTGCGGCCGAGGTAGCAGGCGACACAGTTGCTGAAGACGTAATCAAAACGAATTTCAGGTCGTCGCCCAGTTCCTGTAGCAGGGCAAATTTGTCACCACTGGTATGAATCTCAACTTCGGCTTGCAGCGATGATCCGATTGCTCCGGACACGCGCACTTCTTCAAGCTGCTTTAGTACTTCAGCGCGTATCTCTTGTATGGATTGGTATTTCTTTAACAGCGCCGTTGATTCACCGATCTGAGGCAATACATAAAAAGTTTGAGTGAAAATAGTTTCATCACTTTCCTGATACGTATCTTTACTTGCAAATACTGACCAGGCTTCTTCCGCAGTAAATGAAAGAACTGGGGCCATCAGGCGTAACAGGGTTTGAGTAATATGCCAGATAGCTGTTTGCGCCGAGCGACGTGCAACTGATGTTGTGCCGCCTGTGTACAAACGATCTTTAAGTATGTCCAGGTAAAAGCCACCAAGATCTTCCGAGCAGTACATTTGTAATTTTGCAATTACAGGATGAAATTCATAATCGTCATAGTGCTTGCGAATTTCTTCCTGGAGTTGATGTGCTCGTGCCAGAGCATAGCGATCAATTTCTACCAGTTCATCAATAGCGATGGCGTCTGTAACTGGATTGAAATCCGATGTATTAGCCAGCAGAAAGCGCAGCGTGTTGCGTATGCGGCGGTAGCTTTCGACTACGCGTTTTAAAATTTCATCCGAGATCGACAGCTCACCTGAATAATCTGTTGCAGCTACCCACAGACGCAGAATTTCTGCACCTAGTGTGTCTGATACTTTTTGCGGGGCGACGACATTACCCTTGGATTTGGACATTTTTTTGCCCTCACCATCAACTACGAAGCCATGTGTTAGCAAAGCTTTGTAGGGAGCGCAGCCATTCAACATGGATGAGGTCAGTAGCGATGAATGAAACCAGCCACGATGCTGATCTGAGCCTTCTAAATACAGATCAGCAGGAAATTGAGATTCGTTAGCATGTGAGCCACGCAATACTGTTTGGTGTGTGGTGCCAGAGTCAAACCATACATCTAGAGTGTCACGATTTTTTTCGTAATGCGCAGCGTCGCTACCCAAGAAATTTTGTAAATCCAGCGTGTGCCAGGCTTCTATGCCGTGTTGTTCTACCAGTTTAGCAATTTTTTCTAATAGTGCAGGTGTATCGGGATGCAGTTCACCGGTTTCTTTATGCACAAAAAAAGCCATAGGTACGCCCCACTGACGTTGACGCGATAGCGTCCAGTCGGGACGATTGACTATCATGCCGTGCAAGCGCGCTTTACCCCATGAAGGAAAAAATCGTGTGGCCTCGATAGCGGCAAGAGCCGTATCGCGCAGCGATGCATTTCCGTGTTTAGGCTTGTTGTCCATACTCGCAAACCATTGCGAGGTAGCACGGTAGACGATAGGAGTCTTGTGGCGCCAGCAGTGCATATAGCTGTGATCAAACATCACTAGCTTGAGAAGATTCCCCGCGGCTTCCAAGGCGCTACAAATCGGTTTCGATGCTTCCCAAATAGTCATACCACCAAACAAGGCTAGTGAGGCAGCGAAATGGCCATCACCCATAACAGGGCTTAGAATCTGTTCATCTTTCATCCCATGGGCTTTGCATGAGGCGTAATCTTCAATACCGTAAGCAGGTGCCGAGTGAACGATACCGGTACCCGCATCAGTCGTGACGTAATCACCCAGGTAAACGGGTGACAAACGATCATAGGCTTTGTCAGCGGTGTGCAGAGGATGATGGAAATTAATGTTGGCTAGCGATTCGCCAACACAGGTAGCGATCACTTTACCTTCTAAACCATAGCGCGAGAGACAACTGGCGACTAAATCCTGCGCCAGTATCAACAGAATTTTTTCACCTTGTCGGTCGGCCTGAACCAGTGCATAGGTGAATTCAGGATGCACATTCAATGCCTGATTCGATGGAATAGTCCAGGGTGTCGTCGTCCAGATAACCACGTAGCCTTTTTTAGCCGGCAGTGAAGTTAATCCAAACGCACTAGCTATACGTTCAGGCTCAGCAAAAGGGAACGCCACATCAATGGCAGGATCGCGTTTATCCTGATATTCAACTTCGGCTTCAGCGAGTGCAGATCCACAATCAAAGCACCAGTTCACAGGTTTTAAACCGCGATAGACAAAACCCTTTTCGAGTATGTTGCCCAGCGCGCGTATTTCATCGGCCTCATTGCGAAAATTCATGGTTGTGTAAGGATTATCCCAATCACCCAACACACCCAGACGTATAAAATCTTTTTTCTGTCGCTCTATCTGCTCCGACGCATATGCACGCGACTTACTTAATACCTCAGCTGTGGGTAAATTTTTACCGTATTGTTTTTCTATCTGAATTTCGATCGGCATGCCGTGGCAGTCCCAACCAGGTACGTACTGTGCGTCAAAGCCTTCCAGCTGCCGCGTTTTAACGATCATGTCTTTTAGTACTTTGTTGACAGCATGGCCGATATGAATATCACCATTGGCATAGGGTGGGCCATCGTGGAGTATGAATTTAGTACGACCAGCTGATGCTTTGCGTATGCGCTTGTAGATATTTTTTTTCTGCCACTCCGCAACCCATAAAGGTTCTCGTTTGGCTAAATCACCACGCATAGGAAACGTTGTTTCAGTCATGTTGACCGAGTATTTATTTTCTGTTTTTTTGCTATTTTCAGACATGGATTCAGGTGATGGAAGGTATCTCAAAAAAATCGCGGGCAGCACGAGCGTCCGCGGCTATGGCATCAGTTAGTGCTTCTAAATCAGTATATTTTTCTTCATCGCGCAGTTTTTGTAAAAACTCGATACGAACCAGCTTGCCGTAGCAATTCGCGTTGTAATCAAAAATATGTACTTCCAGAAGCATTCGACCATCGTCTTCAACAGTGGGACGTACACCCAGACTTGCAACTGCAGGTAGTGGTTTGGTATCTAGTCCATGGACCTGAACCACAAAGATGCCATTCAATACCGGATGTCGGTGGCCTATGCGCAGATTAAGCGTCGGAAAACCTAGCGTTCTTCCGAGCTTGCGGCCGTGTTGTACATGACCTGAAATTGAATAGGCATAGCCCAACAAGTTCTTCGCTTGTGTGAAATCGCCCTCTTTTAAAGCAGCCCTTACGGCTGACGAGGAAATACGTGTGCTTTGATGCATGACTGTGGCGACAGAGTTCACCTCAAAGCCGTACTGCTTACCGGCCTCAACCAGCATACGATAATCACCGCTGCGTTTAGTGCCAAAGCGGAAATCATCGCCAACAATTAAATACTTCACATGCAAACCGTCGACCAGCAGTTTTTGAATGAAGTCTTCAGCGCTCATCGCAGCAAAACGCGCATTGAAATGCTCAACAATCACGCGATTGATATTCGCTGCCTGTAGAGCCTGTAATTTGTCGCGCAGATTAACCACGCGCGGTGGCGTCTGGCTGGTGTCGCCAGCGAGCTGAGCAAAAAATTCGCGTGGATGAGGCTCAAATGTCATGACAGCCGACTCAATACCAAGGCGGCGAGCAGCTGCGCCCACTTGAGTGAGTAATGCCTGATGGCCCAGATGCACGCCATCAAAATTACCAATGGTGAGAGCGCACGGTCGTCGTGCATCGGCATTCGGAAGTCCGCGGAAAACTTTCATGGCGGGCGCTGTGGATAGTCACAGTGAGAAAGCCCTCGATTATAGTGGTTTTCCCAGCCGCGACAGGCCCTAACTTTCTGCTGAAAGATCCCCTCAGTAGCCCAAGCGCCAGCTTGCGCACTGGATACGAGAAAACTATAGAAGAGGTCTTAGCTACTGAAAATCAGAGCACCGGATTTTTGTAGGCTTTTTCATAGCCCATCCCAGATCGATTGCAGGGCTGCTGCGGCAGCCAGACCTGCAGTTTCAGTACGTAATATGCGTGTACCCAAAGTCAGGCACAGAGCACCGTGAGCGATTGCCGCCTGCTCTTCTGCCGGTGCCAGCCCTCCTTCGGGGCCAATAATCAACGTCACTGCCTGCGCTGGGTGGTGTTTAGCCCAAGCCGATAAAGACTGGCTTCCACGCGGAGACAGCAGCAGTCGCGGATGCAGGTCTTGCTGCTCTATCCAGCGTTGATAAGGAAGCGGCTCAGCGAGATGGGGCAGCCGGTTGCGACCACACTGCTCGGATGCGGCGGCCAAAATTCCCAGCCAATGAGCCATTTTCTTGGTGGTTCGTTCAGCGCTAAGTCGTATAACAGAACGGTTTGAAACCAGCGGTTGAATTGATGTGACACCCAATTCCACAGCTTTTTCAACGATCCAGTCCATTTTGCTTCCCTCGGGCAGAACCTGGGCCAGAGCCAGCCCATGGGCGGGTTCGGCTTCACGAGGAGAAAAGGTCTTCAAGCGCGCAGCGACTCGTTTTTTTTCTATGTGCTCTATGCTGGCGGCGTATTCTCCGCCGTCACCGTTAAATAGCGTGATGACGTCACCTATCTCCAAGCGCAAAACCTGAATGTGGTGAGCAATGTGCTCAGGCAGACTCAGCAGCAGGTTGATTTCTAGTGGCTGTTGACAGTAAAAGCGCGGCATGGAATTGGCAAGGAGCTGTAAAGTATTTCAGGGGTAGATCCATTGTAAGCGGGCCTCGATACTCTGGTAACATTTAGGGTTTTCTAATCTGTGGTCCTGCATTTCGCCACATAGCCTAATTTCCTGTATTTCTACTGCTTCTTTCGCAACATGACACCTTCTTCGGTTAACACCCACATGGCCAATGCAATTCGTGTGCTGGCTATGGATGCAGTACAAAAAGCCAACTCCGGACACCCTGGTATGCCTATGGGCATGGCAGAGATTGCTGTTGCGCTGTGGGGCAGGCACCTGAGGCACAACCCGGCTGATCCAAAATGGATGGACAGGGATCGTTTCGTGGTCTCTAACGGCCATGGTTCCATGCTTTTGTATGCACTTTTGCATCTTTCGGGTTACGACTTACCCATGGATGAAATCCGAGCCTTCCGTCAACTCCATTCAAAAACGCCAGGTCATCCCGAGGTTGATGTCACTCCGGGTGTGGAAACTACCACCGGGCCCTTAGGGCAGGGCCTGACCAACGCTGTCGGAATGGCACTGGCAGAAGAGCTGCTCGCATCACAATTTAACAAGCCGGGTTTTGATCTCATCAATCACCATACCTATGTATTCTTGGGTGATGGTTGCTTGATGGAGGGTATTAGCCACGAAGCGTGCTCTCTTGCCGGTACGCTGCGTCTTTCAAAGCTCATTGCACTGTACGACGATAATGGTATTTCTATCGACGGCAAAGTTGATGGATGGTTCCGTGACGATACCCCCAAGCGTTTCGAATCCTATGGCTGGAATGTACTAGCCAATATTGATGGCCATAATGTTGAAGCGATTGATACTGCAATCGCTTCGGCTAAAAAATCCGATAGGCCTACGCTGATTTGCTGCAAGACAGTTATTGGTAAAGGTTCGCCTTCCATGCAAGGCACTGACAAGGTTCATGGCGCTGCGTTAGGTGATGCAGAAATTGCAGCCACGCGTGCTGCGATAGGTTGGTCATATCCACCCTTTGATATTCCAGCGGATGTCTACACTGCATGGGATGCTAAGCACAAAGGTGCTGCGATTCAATCAGCATGGACGAGTCAGTTTGAAGCGTATCGCCAAAAATTTCCTGCCGAGGCTACAGCTCTTGAACGTCGCATGCGAGGTGAGCTGCCAGCAGATTATGAGCAGCTGGTTGAACGCATGATTTCTTCGTGCGTCGATAAAAAAGAGACGATAGCCACACGTAAGGCAAGCCAAAATGCCATTCAGGCACTTGCACCTTCGCTACCCGAATTACTGGGAGGATCAGCCGATCTTACGGGATCAAACCTCACCAATTGGAAAGAATGTATTGCGGTTCGGGCCGGGCAAGCTGGTAATCATATTAACTACGGTGTGCGTGAGTTTGGCATGAGCGCCATCATGAATGGCGTGGCACTTCATGGTGGTTATATTCCGTTTGGCGCGACCTTTCTGACTTTTTCAGATTACAGCCGTAATGCGCTACGTATGGCAGCCTTGATGAAATTGCGATCGATATTCGTGTTCACTCATGATTCGATAGGTTTGGGTGAAGATGGACCTACGCATCAGTCCGTTGAACAAATCTCTAGCCTGCGATTGATTCCGCATCTCGATAATTGGCGTCCTTGCGATACCGTAGAATCGGCTGTGGCATGGGCGCAAGCGATCAAACGTCAGCATGGGCCTACAACATTAATTTTTTCGCGACAAAACCTGGCTTTCATGGAGCGCACAGCCAGCCAAATCGCAGCAATTCAACGTGGCGGTTATGTACTAAAAGAAGTAGCCAATGCGAAAGCTGTATTAATTGCTACGGGCTCCGAAGTTGAACTCGCCATGAAATCAGCAGAGGCATTAAATATTGAAGGAATTCCAGTGCGGGTAGTTTCCATGCCCAGCACCGATGTGTTTGACCGTCAGGATGCAGCCTACAAGGCGAGCGTTCTGCCCAAGGGCTTGCCGCGTGTAGCGGTGGAGGCGGGTGTCACCGACTTCTGGTTTAAGTATGTCGGTCTTGATGGTGCTGTTGTGGGTATTGATACCTTTGGCGAATCAGCTCCTGCAGGCCTGTTGTTCAAGCATTTTGGTTTCACTATCGAGAACGTCGTAGCGACTGTTAAATCTGTTCTTCACTGAAACGTACCGAGCCCAATTTCTATTCAAAGTCTCAGGAGATTTTTATGACCATCAAAGTTGCCATCAATGGCTATGGCCGCATCGGCCGCAATGTACTTCGCGCACACTACGAAGGCGGCAAGAAAAATGATATACAAATTGTTGCGATCAATGATTTGGGTAATACCGAGTCCAATGCCCACCTCACACGCTACGATACCGCTCATGGAAAATTCCCTGGCACAGTGGTTGTTGATGGCGACCATATGATAGTTAATGGTGACAAGATACGTGTATTCGCACAGCGTAATCCGGCAGACATCCCTTGGGGCGAATTGGGCGTTGATGTGGTGTTGGAATGTACTGGTTTTTTCACCACCAAAGAAA
>CAYUDI010000061.1:2648-13834 GCA_964443585.1 uncultured Bifidobacterium sp. | reverse complement strand
AGTGTTCATCCATGGCGGTTATTGGCGCTCGCTGGATAAATCTGACTTTAGCTTTCTAATACCCGGCTATCTCCAAGAGGGTTTTAATGTTGCTCTGACAAATTACACGCTGGCACCCCATGCAAGCCTGGAAGAAATAACTCAACAGCAGTGCCGAGCCTTAGCATGGCTTTATCGTCAAGCGGATCACTATGGCTATGACCCACAGAGGATCGTGGTCGCCGGCCATTCTGCTGGAGGGCATTTAGCTGCAATGATGATGGCTGCCATGTGGCCTGAATGGTCGGATGAACTGCCTGTAGATTTAGTGAAGGCTGGCGTGCTGCTGTCTGGCTTGTTTGATCTGGAAGCCATTCGTCACGTAGACTTTGTGGCGGATGATTTGCAGTTGAGCGAAGAATGCGTGAGTCGTCTCTCACCCGCCTGGATGCCACAAGCACATCCTGCTCCGTTTATTACCTCGGTGGGCGATTTCGAATCCGAAGAGTTCAAACGCCAGAATCAACTTATTTCAGAAAGCTGGTTTGAAAGTCACAGGCACGATGTTCTACTTGATGGTTACAACCATTTGACTATTTGTGATGCCTTTGCTACGCCAGGTCACCCCTTATTTGAATCAACGTGCGATTTGATACATTCGTTATAACTGACTTCTGCATTTCGCTAGAACCGCAAGTGTGCCCGCTAGAATGTATGGCGGGTCAGGGAGGATAGTCGCGTATCATTTTTTGTCGCAAAGTCTCCTGAAATTCGGTTGCCAGCAAGACTTCTCCCAGCAAATAAATAAAACTGGCCGTGAGCGACACCATAGCCAGAACAAATAATCCCGCAATGGGCGTCACCAAACGAAGATCCAGGGCATCGGCAACAAACAAAACGGCTACCACCAGACAAATCAGCAAAGCGCACAAAGTTGAAAGAAATATGGCGCGATTGATCTTTCTGGCACGCCGAAACAAAATATCTAGCTCATCAAAGGCCGCTAGCCTGGCTCTGGCAGACACCGAGGGCAATGCATCTTCCAATCGCTCATCCAGCTCTCTGGTTCGGTCAATAATCCGCGCCAATCGATTCGTCAGTACCAGCATATTCGTGCCCACGCCAGTCAACAAAAAGACCGGTGCAATCGCTAATTGAATAATGTGACCTATCTCACCAGGTTGGATATTCATAATTATTTTTCGTAGAACGCTAAGAAGAACCGACAGTCTACCAGTGCGCCGTTACATCAACGTAAACCTGAGCCCACTAGCCTAACGCTGCGCCATCGACCAAATAGTTTTCTCTACAAGCGCACCCCGCTCACATAAAACCACCTTCGACTAAACGCCCTATTCGAAGCGATGGGCATTGAATTTATTTTGCAAGCGCTATACGTAGCCCAGCTGAATTTTTTCATATCCCATTGAACAATTCCGCATGGAAATTAAATTTAGTAACCAACCACAAATATTCGATCCCATGAAAATTTTTGATGCAAATCATCTAGGTCGCTTTGCGAAAAACTGTTACATTTACCTTTAATGTTGCCATTTTGTTACTAAGGAGCAAGCATGATGAAGACTCGGCCTTCCTTAACCAACACTGACGTTGCGGATTAAACGCATGACTCTCAGTAACGCAATCAAAACTCCCTCTCACGCTGGCTGGACAGAATCATGATCAGAGTAGTTATTGCTGATGATCACGCTTTAATGCGTGAAGGATTGAAATATATTTTGCAAGCGGCACCTGACATAGAAATAGCTGCCGAAGCAACCGATGGCTTTGAAACGCTGCAGGTAATTCGTACCAATTCGTGTGATGTGCTGGTCATGGATCTTTCCATGCCGGGTCGGGGCGGCATGGAATTAATACGCCAGATCAAGGAAGAAGTTCCTTTACTACGCATTTTGGTTCTCACCATGCACGAGGAACAAGAATACGCCGCCAGAGCTATACGTGCCGGGGCCATGGGATATATGACAAAAGAAGGTGCAGGTACTCAACTAGTACATGCCATACGGCGCGTAGCAAGTGGCCGTCCTTATATCAGTATGGAAGTTGCCGAGCAGCTAGCTATTGATTCCATGCCAGCCAACGAAAAACTTCCGCACACATCACTGTCGGATCGCGAAATTGAAGTTTTTAATTTACTGGTCAATGGAAAAACAGTGACAGAAATCGCTACGCTACTTCACTTATCTGCAAAAACAGTCAGTAGTCACAAGAGCAGAATTTTACAAAAAATGAATAGTTCGTCACTTGCCGATCTTGTGCGCTATGCAGTAGCACATGAGTTACTTCTACCTTTACGTAAATAATTGAATTTTGATCAACCGAAGCCACTCCTATGCGCATCATCAATCAGGTAGTTAAAAGATCAGATTTAACCCACTTTCAATCAGTAGCACTCACATATGCATTCAGAGATATCCGATAGCCAGTAAGAAGTTCAATGTTGATACTTACCACTTCTTTCATCTATGACGCAAAACTGCCAAGCAATTCGATATGCGATTAATTCCGCATCCTCAAACAATCAATCAGGATTAATGATGTTGATCATAGAAATACACAGAATTTTCTTATTATTTTTATTCATCCATCCACACCAAAATAAGAAGCAATTTTTCAGACGTTAAGTGAATTTACTTTATATGTACAGCCCTAAATACCTGGAGGTAACCATGACTTCATCTAATATTTCCGAGACCCGACCAGAACCGGGCAGCAATTCCAATATTCATACCACGACTGGTGATGTAAGCTGGCAAAGGCAGGGCAAGCTGTGGTCCAACCTAAAAGAGTTATGCGAGCTTTTGCGTATACCAGCAACATCATCGGTGAATGATGAAGAGTTTTTATTTCAACATGTACAATTTAAAACTGGCCAACGTGTACACACTATCGGTCAACCCTTCGATACATTGTTCATTGTTCATTCAGGTTTTCTCAAAACTGTACTTATCGATGAGTTTGGTAATGAGCAAGTACTCAGCTTTCCTATGAAAGGTGATTTATTCGGTGTCGATGGCATACATACAAAACGATATGCCTCTGAAGCAGTTGCTTTATCAAATTGCGATTTGATACTCCTGCCCTTCAAAAAATTTATCGCTTTAGGGCGCACACACACCGAACTGGAATACGCCATGTATAGCGTCATGAGCCGTGAATTAGTTCGTGAGCAAGGCATGGTGAGCATGTTGGGCGCATTGTCAGCAGAAGCGCGCGTAGCACGGTTTTTAGTGTCGTTATCAGAACGCTTTGCCGATATGGGCTACTCCAGCAAGCTTTTTAATCTCCGCATGACGCGTCACGAAATCGGAAGCTACCTTGGTCTGACATTGGAAACAGTGAGTCGTACGCTATCGGCGTTCAATGAGTTTGGTTTAATCACTGTTGACCAGCGCTCCATAGGAATTAAGGATGTCGATTCACTTCGTACCCTGCGCCGTCTGCCACCTTCGAGTGCACGTTCAAAACACATCAGACGCGGGGCCACTTGGTTGTAGTTTTGGCGCAGTGGTAATTCCAATTCCGGCACAAGTGATTTACACGTAGCGTCGTTGTAGACAGATTGTATTTCGAGGATAGTCTGGGAAGCCAGCTCACATGCACTGACTGCCCAGACTATCTATTTTTTAACTCCTATCGACCTTACCAACTTCAACTATCCACACCATCAAGCCTTGCGTTGCCCCATGGCCTGCCGTTTACGAGAGCTGCTTGATTCTGGCAGAACGTCCTGAGTTACCTCTAATGAGTGCGTTGGTATCTCATGTCCAACTTCATTCATACCCTCACTACTACTAGCCGCTATTGCTAACTGTTGACTAGCCGCTTCGCCAGCCTCTTCAAACGCATCACGCCACACGGTTAGCATCCCCACGAATGGATTAACTGGAACTAATTGGTCCGCGCGCGATTCATGAATTTGGACCTCGGCCTGATGCGCAAATTGTTGCAACTGACCTCGGGATAATTGAGCTATCCTATCGAGATATTGTCTGACTGTTTTGCTAAACTCTGACTGAATTTCAATAATCGCGTTCATGATTTGCTGATTGGATTGCATCGTTTTATCAGGTCGACAAACAGCAGAATTTTGCAACTCCACTATGCGTGATTGGTCTCGCAGATCAGCTGCGACTCGTGCTAGTTTAAGTTGGGCGTCCAACATCTGGTGCGCCACATCTAAAATGGCATGGTCGATTTTGTCGACTCCGGAAAAAATTGCATTGGCCAGGGTGGCTGATACATCCAGTTGGTGTTTTGCCAGATCAACCAATGAATTTTGCTGCTTAGTGCTCGGCATCGTAGTGCTCCTTGAATTCAATAAGAAGTGAGCGCCGGCCAGTACCTAAATTCACTGGCAGGCGATCTCTGATGCTGCGGCAGCTAGATTCGACCATTTTGCGCACGATCAAAGCATAAGCCGAGGGTATAATAATGCCCGGCAAGGCCTTGCATTGCCCTGAACGCACCACCATAGGTGCTGACGGTAGTTAAAACACCGGGACTGTATGTCAAAGAATCAAACCAGGAAACCCCTGGAAATAAAAATTTCTACTGTGGTCGCTGTTGCTGCCATGCTGGCTGACACCGACCCAGACAAATTGTCTTCAGCACTTTCACAAATCACCGGCGGAACTCCCGACTATTTCGAAGATGATTTTACGCTGCTCGATCTGAGCGGTCTAAGTGTCAAGCCTGTACCCGGAACGATCGATTGGCCCGCGCTGATATCTCTATTCAAAAAACATCGTCTACACCCGGTCGCAGTCCGTAATGCGCCTGCATCACTTGAAGAAGAAATCCGCAGTCATGGCCTAAGTATCGACACGTTTGACCAATCCAAACAATTTGAACTAACTCCTCCGCCCTCGCCAGAAATCCCAGATGTGCCGATTGCCGAGCCTGCCATAATTGAACCCGCCAAGGGCATAACCAATGCCATGGTGGTAGATACACCGGTGCGTGCTGGTCAACGTGTTTATGCTCGCGACTCTGATCTGATAATCATGGCAGTAGTCAATCCGGGAGGGGAAGTTATTGCTGATGGCAGTATTCATGTGTATGCCCCACTGCGCGGACGTGCTCTGGCGGGCGCCTCTGGTAATACAGAGGCCAGAATTTTTTCTCTGTCTATGGAAGCTGAGCTTGTGTCCATTGCAGGTGTCTATCGCACCTTTGATGAAGAATTGTCAGCAACAGTCGCTGGCAAGCCAGCACAGATTAGGCTTAACAGTGATCGTCTGGACATTACACCCATATCACTCAAATAATATTTTTCAATTAATGGATATACAAAAATTTTATTTATTACAAATTTTTTTGCTCGACGAGTTGATGTAGCTAGTCGAATTTTGCAAATGAATACCTTCGGAACGAGGGTTTGAGTAAAAAATTTCTCCATTTATGTAATCCGTGCTTACGCTGACAAGGAGTTTTTCGTGGCAAAAATTATCGTTGTAACTTCAGGCAAAGGTGGCGTAGGTAAAACCACCTCCAGTGCCAGTTTTGCATCTGGCCTTGCATTGTTGGGTCATAAAACAGCTGTCATCGATTTTGATGTCGGCCTTCGTAATCTAGACCTGATCATGGGTTGTGAACGCCGCGTGGTGTACGACATGATTAATGTGATCAACCGAGAAGCCAGCCTAACCCAGGCACTCATCAAAGATAAGCACTGCGATAATCTTTACGTACTTCCTGCATCTCAAACACGCGACAAAGACGCACTGAGTGAAGAAGGCGTAGAACGAATTTTGAATGAGTGTAAAGACATGGGATTCGACTACATAGTGTGCGATTCCCCTGCCGGTATCGAACGCGGCGCTGTTATGGCACTGACGTTTGCCGATGAAGCCATCATCGTCACCAACCCCGAAGTCTCGTCAGTACGCGACTCTGATCGCATACTCGGCATCATCCAAGCCAAGTCGCGCCGTGCTCAAACTGGCGATACTCCAGTAAAGGAACATTTGCTCATCACTCGCTATGTGCCCAAACGCGTCGATGCGGGTGAGATGCTGTCGTATGTGGATGTTCAAGAAATTCTGCGTATACCCCTGATCGGCATTATTCCTGAATCTGAATCGGTTCTGCATGCTTCCAATCAGGGCAATCCTGCGATTCATGTCGCTGGTAGCGATGTATCTGAAGCGTACAAAGATGTGGTTGCTCGTTTCCTTGGTGAAGATAAACCACTACGTTTCACTGATTACGAAAAGCCGGGCATCTTGTCACGCATTTTTGGAGGCAAGTGATATGTCACTTTTATCCTTCCTCTTCAATAAAGAAAACAAATCTGCCAGCACTGCCAAAGAGCGCTTGCAGATCATCATTGCGCGCGAGCGCACCATACACAACGGTCCCGATTTCATGCCTGCGTTGCATCAGGAGCTGATTGCTGTCATTTCCAAATATGTACAAGTCAATCCAGAAGACATAAAAATTTCTCTGGATCGCCAAGGCAACCTGGAAGTTTTAGACGTCAACGTTGTGCTGCCGGATGCCACGGCGTCCAATTAACGTTAGTTCTTCACCGCTGCTGCATGGTGTGGATTTCACCTCCGCACCGCGCAAAGCCAAAGGCATCACGGTAGCGACTGGACGCTTAGTCCGTGATGTCTTTGAGCTTGAGCAACTGCATGTTCTTTATGACTTTACTCAGTTCCAGACCTGGCTAGTGCAGCCGGGGCCTTGGGTTGCAGGTTTTGATTTTCCTTTTTCACTCTCGCGTGAACTTGTTCAATTGCTGAACTGGCCGACCGAATGGCCAGCTCTGATACAGCATTACGCCTCGCTTCCGCGTGCAGAACTACGCGACACTTTCCAAGCTGTCTGCGATAGCAGACCTGCGGGCAATCAATTTATACATCGTAAAGGTGACAGTGCTGCGGGCTCATCATCTTCGATGAAGTGGGTCAATCCACCAGTGGCCTATATGCTGCATGCCGGCGCGCCCATGCTGTTGAACTCTGGCGTAGCTATACCTTGTATGCATGATGGAGATCCTACGCGAGTCGCACTTGAGGCGTATCCGGGCATGATCGCTCGCTCTATTACTCGTAATTCGTACAAGAGCGATACACCTGCAATGCAGACGCCAGAACGTCGCAGCGCGCGACTGGAAATACTTAGAGGCTTAGAAAAAGCCGAGCATCCCTACCGCATCGCTCTTGACGCTGGTAAGTTTCGTCAGCGATTAATCGATGATGGCAGTGGTGATTTACTCGACGCAGTGCTGTGCGCGATACTCGCTGCCTGGGGTTGGCAGCGGCGCGATTCCAACTACGGATTACCACCGCATGATGGGTTAGAGGGTTGGATAGTCGGCGCGTTATGAATAGTAAAGATGGCTTAGTGTGGTATGGCTTTCAAGCGCTTTTCCGCAAACACTGCATACCACTGTAATGATTGAGGATTACTCATCGCGTCTGGGTTGGCGATCTTCTCGATAGGAGTGCCCAGTAATAATTTTTTAATGGGTAGCTCCATTTTCTTACCAGTTAATGTACGAGGAATTTCCGGAACGAGAAAAATATCATTCGGCAGATAACGTGCTGATAATTGGGTGCGTATTTTCTCGCGCAGTTTATGTGTGATGGCATCGTCAAGTACTAATCCCTCTCGCAGAACGACAAACAAGGGCATATACGATTCACGCCCAAGATATTCCAAATCCACCACCATGCTATCGACGACTTCAGATAACTCATCAACAACGCGATAAATTTCAGCTGTCCCCATGCGTATGCCATAACGATTGATCGTCGCATCAGAACGACCATAGATAATAGCCCCACCCCGCGGTGTAATGCGTATCCAATCACCATGTCGCCACACGCCGGGATAATGATCAAAGTAGCTGTCTAAATACCGTTTGTTACCCGGATCGTTCCAGAAAAAAAGCGGCATGGTCGGCATGGGTTGAGTGACAACCAATTCACCTACATCATCAATAACGGACTCGCCATGATCATTAAATGCATGCACTGCAATACCTAATGACCGACATTGCATTTCACCTGCATAGATAGGCAATACGGGGCACGCGCCCACAAAGGAGGCAACGACATCGGTGCCGCCACTAATGGAAGCGAGCATGATGTCTGAATGAACGTTTGCATATATCCAATGGAATGCTTCATCGGCCAGCGGTGAGCCCGTAGAGCCCAGGCTACGCAATCGACTTAAATCAGCAATCTTGGATGGCTCGATGCCCGCTTTCATGCAGTTGGCATAAAACGCTGCACCAACTCCCATAAATGTCAGCTGCATATCTTCTGCAAAACGCCACAGACGACTCATATCCGGATAACCTGGATTACCGTCATAAATACATATCGTCGATCCAACCAAGAGTGCCGTGATTTGCGCATTCCACATCACCCATCCGGTTGTGGTGAACCATAAAAACCGATCATCTTGACCTAAATCCAATGAGAGAGCATTCCCCTTGACAGCCTCGAGCAGGCTGCCCGCATGCCCATGCACGATAGGCTTAGGCATGCCCGTCGTTCCTGATGAATATAAAATCCAGAGCGGATGATCAGCCGCTACCTGCTCAAACAGCATAGGAGTAGCCTGCGCAGCGGGGTGCGAAAATAATTCTTCCCACAGCATGGCGCCATCTAGTTGAGCGGCTGCATCCAGATAAGGAAATAACACCGTGTGTTGCAGTGTTTTGAGCTCATCCCTTAATGTGGTAACGACGTTCATTCTGTCAAAGTCTTTACCACCATAACGGTAGCCATCGACCGTGATGAGTACTTTGGGTTCGATTTGCTGAAAACGATCTAATACGCTCGAGGTACCCATATCCGGCGAGCAGGATGACCAGATAGCTCCTATGCTTGCACACGCAAAAAATGCGACGACCGCCTCTGGTGTATTCGGAAGATAGGCCGCAATGCGATCGCCTGGTTGCACGCCCATGGCACGCAAGGTATTTGACACGGCTGTCACTTGCTCTCTAAGCTGCTGCCATGACAAGCTGACTCTATTACGTGTTTCAGACTCTGCAATAACAGCAGGTTTATCACCCGTGCCTGCAGCCGTGTTGAAGCGAAAGAGTTGTTCTGCGAAATTAAGTCGACTATCCTCAAACCAGATAGCGCCAGGCATAGTGCGTTCAACCAAGACGCGCTTGTAGGGTACTGAGCAAGGAATCTCAAAATAGTCCCATACCGATGCCCAGAACTCTTCGATGTTCTCAACCGACCATTGCCATAGCGCGTTGTAATCAGCAAAGTGCTTACCTCGTTCTGCCAGCCACTGCTGATAATCATGCAATCGGCTGCGTGCTATACGCTCCGGACTCGGCGTCCACAACAGTGGGTGCTGATCTGCCATGCTTATCTCCGTCTATTCTTATTAATTTACAGACTATGATAATGCAAAGCGCAATCACGACTATCCACACCAACCAGCACCCAACCAAGTTCAAACAAAAAATTAGTGCAATACGTCTCCCTGATCTTTTAACAAATCATCACTAACGTGCTTGGAAGCTTGTTCGCGCGTCGATGTTTCGCCCAGTTCACGCTGCTCGCCTGAAAAAGCTTGATAGGCAGATGATTCTTTAGCAGTTTTCTCAGATTGGTCGCGTGTTAATTTATACCAGACCCACAAACCTGCGCCCACCGCACACACCACCGATACCGTATCCGTCATCGACCACTGTGTATTACGTACGGGATTTATTACCGGACCTACCGCCAGATTATGCTGCACCGCTTCTACACCCGGTATAGATTCGACTATCTCCAAAAGACGAGACTCTTCTTCTGCGCTGATGTTGCCCGTCAAGCTAATGGTTCCCTGAGAAGCGTTGATCTGCACTTGTTCAAACTGAGGAATTTCGCGCCCCAACCGCGAACGAACCCGCGCTTCCAATACATGGTCATCTAAAGGTTTTACCGACTGAGTACCCATAATGCGGCGCGCCTGTGCTTGCAAACCTAACAGCCGGTTATGAGCATCCCTGATGAACCTGTCCATTAGCTTGGATGTTTTATGGGTCGCGCTATTGACCTTGTCTTGCAACAGCGCTCGTCGCCTGCGCCCCTCTGAGGGATCCGACACAAACATGGCCAACGCACCGAGTGCCAGCCCTCCCACCAAGAACAGCCAGGAAAATTCTTCGCGTCGAGTCCGATAGTCCACTTTGTTCTCCTTGTGAGTTTGCTTCTACATCGCTGGTAACTGTCAGGCCATGCACCGTTTGACTTGTTCGCTCATCAAAAGCTCAATCTTTCTTGAGAGTAAAATTCGAGAATTACGTTCGAAAACCGAACTGAAATTCCCTTCAGCGGTCAATTTGACAGAGACAGCGTGGCCAAACGGCTCTTAGATGCGAAAAATTACTCTAGTACTGCTCTTGCTTACATGTTGTTTGACGGGACTCAGCCCGCGGACGGTTACTGCGCAAAATCAAACCTGTCTCAAACATTTCGCCGATGGCAAAGCTCCCGTCTTTACCCGGGCAAGCTTGCAGAACCGCAGCGTCGCTATTTGCTACGAAGCCTTTGCTGTCATGCACTCCGGCGTATCGCGCACGCCTTTGTGGTCGGCAGAATATTTGACTCGTAACAGTCTGGTCCAAGCGCGTGAAGTCAAACGCAAAGATGCTTTCCACGCCGATGAAAATCTCCCGCCCGATCAACGCGCTGAACTGTCTGACTACGCACATTCAGGATACGACCGTGGCCACATGTCACCTGCTGCGGATATGCCAACTGAAGAAGCACAGCATCACAGCTTTTCCCTCGCAAATATCGTTCCGCAAAATCGCGAACATAATCAAATACTCTGGTCAGCGATCGAAGGAGCAACGCGTCATTTAGTGAATCAACGCGGCGAGCTGTACGTGATTACCGGTCCAGTTTTCGAGGGCGATCGCATTGCGCGAATTAATGAACGTGTTTTTATACCTACGCATATATTTAAAGCTATCTATGATCCCGTAAAAAAAGAAGGTGCAGCATGGCTCTCGCCCAATGCGGCTGGCTTTGCCTACGACGTCATTTCATTATCTGAGCTTGAAAAGCGAATAGGCATTACTCTTTTTCCTTCTGTATCTTTAGACGTAAAATCAAAAATGATCAGCTTGCCCGAGCCACGTATACGCTCACGAAAATAAACGGATAGGAGATTTCCATGCCTGACATTACGCCGTTTCAGAACGAAACTGA
>CAYUDI010000061.1:2027-2638 GCA_964443585.1 uncultured Bifidobacterium sp. | reverse complement strand
TCGGCAATCTCACCATAGAAAATCGTCTGGATCAGGTAGAGATGTATGGTTCACTTTCTATCACTCGTGATCAGTCTGGTCTGGCCCTGGCACTACAATTAAAGTCGGTACTGGATGCTGCGGTAACTCATCTTCAGCAAACACCTAAGCTGCCGGTACAGATAGTTTTTAAAGCGACCGACGAAATAGACAATCCCTTCAAATAAACCACAAACTCCAGAGGGTCTTTTTTTCAGCTTATAAGTAGGGGGAAAACGGCCTGGTGATGACCACGTTGCTTAGTCTGCCGAGGGTCGTCTTTTTCAAACGCCGTATCGGTAACACTGGCATACTCTAGGCCCTGAACTTCTCCTGCTAGCCTGGTATGACACCTTCACCCCATCCTCTGCGTGCCTACGCGCCGTTTCGGCCAGATTTAAAGCCTGCGCCTATGCTGCCTATGACGCGCGCAGAAATGAATACACTGGGGTGGGATAGCTGCGACATCATAATCATCACCGGCGACGCCTATATAGATCACCCCAGCTTTGGCATGGCTCTCATAGGGCGTTTGCTTGAATCTCAGGGATTCCGAGTGGGCATTATCAGCCAGCCAGACTGGCTCTCTGCCG
>CAYUDI010000061.1:0-2010 GCA_964443585.1 uncultured Bifidobacterium sp. | reverse complement strand
CCCAATTTGTATTTTGGTATCACCGCTGGCAACATGGATTCCATGATCAACCGCTACACGGCTGATCGCAAGATACGTTCTGACGATGCTTATACCGCAGGTGGCCAGCCCAACAAGCGGCCAGATCGCGCAGTCACGGTGTACGCACAGCGCGCACGCGAAGCCTTCCCCGGCACGCCGATTATTATTGGCAGCATAGAAGCCAGCCTGCGCAGAATTGCCCATTATGATTACTGGTCAGATACGGTACGCCGCTCGGTTCTGACCGATTCCAAAGCCGATATTCTGTTGTTTGGTAATGCAGAACGCGCCTTACTTGAACTTTCCCATCGTCTGGCCGCTGGCGAATCAGTCAAAGCTATACGCGATCTGCGCGGCACTGCATTTATGGTCACGCGCGACTGGAAACCAGCTGATGACTGGAGTGAAGTTGACTCCACCCGGGTAGATACGCCGGGCAAGGTCGAAGCTCATCCCGATCCGTATGAAATGAAGGAAATGAACACCACAGCATGTGCAACGGAGGGCCAAGCGTCCGAGCCCAAGCCTATGCCATTGAAACTGCTAACGCGAGAAGAACGTCTGGCGCAGCAAAAAGAGGTACGTTCACGCAGCGTGGTAAGGCTTCCTTCGTTTGAAACAGTCAAAGAAGATCCCATTAGCTATGCCCATGCTTCACGGGTATTTCATCTGGAATCGAATCCGGGTAATGCTCGCGCTATGGTGCAAGCGCATGGCGAGCGCGATGTCTGGTTAAATCCTCCACCGCTGCCGCTGGCTATGGATGAAATGGATTATGTGTTTGATTTGCCGTATGCCCGCACACCGCATCCGGCCTATGGCAAAGAAAAAATTCCTGCATGGGACATGATACGTTTTTCAGTCAACATCATGCGCGGTTGCTTTGGTGGTTGTACTTTTTGCTCTATTACAGAGCATGAAGGTCGCATCATACAAAGCCGATCAGAGCCTTCGATATTACGAGAAATTGAACTCATACGTGACAAAACCAAAGGCTTTACAGGCACTATTTCTGATCTGGGTGGTCCTACGGCCAACATGTATCGCATGGCCTGCAAAGAAAAAAGCATAGAAGAATCGTGCCGTCGTCTTTCGTGTGTTTATCCAACGATATGCTCTAATTTAAATACCGATCACAGCAAACTCGTACAACTGTATCGGCGTGCGCGCGCTATTCCTGGTGTGAAGAAAATTTTGATTAGTTCAGGTTTGCGTTATGACCTGGCGGTACGCTCACCTGAGTATGTAAAAGAACTCGCAACGCATCACGTAGGTGGTTTGCTAAAGATCGCACCTGAGCATTCAGAAGAAGGCCCTTTATCAAAAATGATGAAGCCAGGTATGGGTTCGTATTACCGCTTTAAGGAATTATTCGACAAATACTCCAAAGAGGCCGGTAAAGAGCAATATCTGATCCCGTATTTCATCGCAGCGCATCCGGGAACCACGGACGAGGATATGCTGCATCTGGCAGTTTGGTTAAAGCAAAATGATTTCAGACTAGATCAGGTACAAACGTTTTTGCCCACGCCCATGGCGATGGCAACCACCATGTATCACACACGTAAAAATCCTTTACGAAAAATTTCGCAAGATTCAGAAACCGTCGAAACTCCCCGACTGGCAAAAACGCGTAAATTACACAAAGCGCTACTTCGCTATCACGATCCCGCTAACTGGGAAATCATCCGCGAAGGGCTTAAGCGTATGGGCCGCAGTGATTTAATAGGGAATGGTCCTCAGCATCTGGTGCCGCGCACAGATGCTGCATCAACTCAGCTTCGTCATCACTCACGTGATGAGACACCATCACTAAAAGTTATGGCGAAAAAATTTGGCCATAAAAAGCTGCGCGCAGGCGCTGCGATTTCTCGCAAACGCATTGGGTAATCAAGCATAAAAAAACCGACCAGCAAGGTCGGTTTTTTGTGTCAGTGGTGGGAAGTGCAAGTTTCGAACTTGCGACCTATCGCGTGTGAGGCGATCGCT
>CAYUDI010000060.1:6401-13912 GCA_964443585.1 uncultured Bifidobacterium sp. | reverse complement strand
ATACGCGAAACTATCATCACCCACGCGCACTACGACCATGCCGGCAATACCGCCAAACTAAAAAATACCTGTTTTCACTTACAAGAACGTGAAATGTCGTATGCCACGGGCAAAGATATGCGTCATAAATTTTGTCGCCATGCCTACGATGCACACGATATCTGCGAATTAGTGATTGCTAATTTTGAAGAGCGAGTAGCATTTCATGAGGGCGAGTATGAACTACGTCCTGGTATCACCGTTCATTGGGTAGGAGGTCATACGCGTGGCTTACAAGTTGTGCGCGTGCATACCAAACGCGGCTGGATAGTCATTGCATCCGATGCCTCTCACTATCTTGAAAATCTTCGTAATCGTTCGCCCTTCCCTATTGTTGTCGATACTGCAGACATGCTCTCGGCGTATGAATTAATTGAAACGCTGGCAGACTCTCCTGACCATATTATTCCCGGACATGATCCTTTGGTCATGAATAGCTATCAGCGTGTAGGGAAAGCTGGACTCGACATCGTTTCGTTAACGGATCCTATGTAAACAGGTAACCACAATTCTCGAGTTGTACAGGCCATATCTTTAGGTTGGCAAGCATCCTTGCAAAGCATAAAATTGATAAAAATTTGAGCTTAATTTGAAAAAAATTATCATCATTGCAGGGCCCAATGGCGCAGGCAAAACGACGTTTGCCCGTGACTTTTTGCCTGCCGAGGCCCAAACACTAAGATTTATCAATGCCGACTTGATTGCGGCTGGTTTAGCTCCGTTCAATCCAGAATCTGCTTCATACAAAGCTGGACGCTTAATGCTGGAAGAAATTGATGAATGCGTAGAAGCCGGGTACAGCTTTGCGTTTGAAACTACGCTCTCAGGCTTGGTTTACTTAAAAAAGATTGCTTTGTGGCAGGCGCGTGGCTACCAAGTTAAGTTATGGTTTTTGTCTTTGCCCAACGATGACATCGCGGTTTCAAGAGTTGCCCACCGTGTTTTGCAAGGCGGTCACAACATTCCTGAAAACGTGATTCGGCGACGCTTCAAGGCAGGTTTAGAAAATTTCCATGAGCGTTACAGCAAGGTGGTTGACTCATGGGTGTTTTACGATAGCTCTGGCATGCACCCAAAGCTCATAGACTGGAGTAATAAATGAACACAAAAGACATTCGTACTTCCTCTGACCCAGATTTAGCAGGCTCATACGCGGCCATGGAACGTGCAGCTCGTTCAGCTCAAGATCTAGCCATCAAAACTAACACGGGTATCGTTGTTGCCATTGATGGAAAGAACGTTGAATTAACGGCAGCCGATTTAATCAAGCTGCGTGACAAAGAAGCTCCTCATCATTGATTACTATTTTAAATAAATAGCGTCCAGTTAATTTCCGAATTTGAAGGTTATCCCACTGCCAACATATCCCTACCTGCACCGCGCACTAACATCTATCGTTTTACTTTTGTGCTGCCTGTTCACTACGGCTCAAGCAAGTACTCTGGCGAAAGGTGATATCGAACGAATGGTCGACTATTTTTATATCGTCGGTGAGATCTTGCCTGACATGCCTGTCTATCCGCTATTTGTCCGAGATACTACTAACCTTGATGCAAAACCTGAGCTGAAAGCCTACGTATTTGAATCGACAGATTTTGCACCTGTGCGTGGCTACAGCGCCAAGCCTATCAATGTACTAATCCTCACTGACTTGTCGGGTAACTTCCTTAGAATCAGGTTGCTCGATCATAGAGAGCCTCTGTTTCTCGATTCTGGTGGTACACAAAAATTAGAACGGTTTGCTTCGCAATACAAAGGGCTATCTGCCCGTCACATCATAGAAATAGGACCGTTTAATGATCCTGGATTGCGCGATGAAAACATAGCGCATGTGAAAGGTGTACAGCAAGGCACCATCTCAATTAAAGCGATTAACCGGGCCATCATGACTGCTGCTGCTATTGTGGCTACAACAAAAGTTAAGAACGGTGCTGATGAAAATGCAGCCGCAGTTAGTAGTCCACCGATACCCAAAGAGATAAAAGAAGCAAAAGAATCTAAAGAAGCTAAGGATCAAAAATTAACTACTGCCTCAGAAGAGATTAAGACGGTCAACACCTCATCCAAAGCAATAACAGAAGCTAGTGAGATTAGGCAGGATACGGCTAAAGATTTACGCGCATCACCCACAGCAGAAAAAACTAACAAGGGCGATAGTACGAATACGGTGGCTATGACTGACCCACCTAAGGGTAACAACGATGGCAGTGCTGCTCCTCAAACTCGTATTGTGAATGCAGAGGCCTCGCCAGCAACCTCTTTAAATGTCGATACGCAATCAACTAACCATAGCAGCCGCGAATTGCGTGCTCAGGCATCTGAAATGGATGACTGGATCAACTCCTGGCATTCACGCAGCGTACATATTGCAATCTTATTGACTGGGTTAGTGGCACTCAGTATGGCATTAATTGCCCAGCTACGATTTAGCGCAAGCCCAGCGCGCATGAGACTGCTGCGAACACTCTACCTGCTATTCACCGTAGGCTTTATAGGTTGGATAGCGCAAGGGCAGCTTACGATAGTCAATATTACTGCTGGTATCGAAGCTCTCAGCTCTGACGGTAATCTGAGCTTCATGATGAATGATCCTATGGCGGTCATCCTCTGGTTGTTTGTCGGTGTGAGCTTGCTAGTTTGGGGGCGTGGCACCTTCTGTGGATGGTTGTGTCCATTCGGTGCATTGCAAGAGCTTATTAGTTTAGTAGCGAATGCACTAGGTCGCAAACAGCGCCGATTACGCACCGCGCTGGATGCCAAATTAAAGTGGATTAAGTATGCCATTTTAGTAGCGCTGATGACGTCACTCTATGCGGCACCATCACTTGCAGAATTACTGGTCGAAGTCGAGCCATTTAAGACAGCCATCAGTTTGTATTTTGTTCGCGACTGGCCGTATGTGGCGTGGGCGATTTTTTGTCTGGCACTAAGTGCCGTGATCTATCGCGGTTATTGCCGCTATATATGCCCCCTGGGCGCCGCACTTGCGGCACTGGGGTTTTTACGATTCTGGTCGTGGATACCGCGCCGAGAAGAATGTGGCACACCTTGTCAAAGTTGTCGGCACCGCTGTGAGTATCAAGCCATCTCGCCGGTTGGAAAAATTGATTACCAAGAATGCTTTCAGTGTCTCGATTGCGTCTCTATTTATCAAGATACCGAGCGTTGCTATCCCCTGATACAGATAAAAAACGTATCGCGGAAGCAAAATAATTTAGCTAGCTAGTCTTTTTCTGTCCTTTATTTGGCTGAGCTGGATTAAACAATTTTACGCAGCAAATTCTCAGCCATCTTAATGCTGGCAATGTCGATTAATCGACCATCCATACTGACAGCACCTCTGCCCTCGCGCTGCGCCTCGGCCATCGCCTCCATAATACGCTTGGCATAAGCAATTTCTTTTTCACTTGGTGAAAACACCTGATTTGCGATATCGATCTGTGTAGGGTGTATCGCCCACTTGCCCTCATAACCTAAAGCTGCTGCACGACGTGCCACGGCTTCATATTCGTGCGGATCAGAAAAATTCGCAAACGGCCCATCGATGGGGCGCAATCCATAAGCGCGCGCTGCGACCAACACGCGCGACATAGCGTAATGCCACATATCCCCCGAATGAAAATCACGCTGACCTTGCGCGTCAGGTGGCGTCAGCACACCATAATCAGGATCATTGCCGCCGATATAAGTAGAACGTGCACGCGTACTCGCACCATAGTCGCCTACACCAAAGCTAAGAGCTTCTATACGCGAGGAGCTTGCAGCTATTGCTTCCACATTCGACATGCCCAATGCGGTTTCTATCAACAGATCAAAGCCTAAACGCTTAGTGCGTTTTTTAGTCATTTCTATCTGAGTCACTAGCGTATCCACCACATACACATCAGCAGGTACGCCCACCTTGGGTATCAACAGCATATCCAGACGTGGACACGCCTCAACGATATCGATTACATCGCGATACATGTATTCGGTATCCAAACCATTGATACGCACTTGCAGGGTCTTGTCACCCCAATCGATATCATTCAGCGCAGCAATGGCGTTGGCGCGTGCAGCAACCTTTTCACTAGGTGCAACAGCATCTTCGAGATCAAGAAAAATTACATCGGCTGCCGACTGTGCTGCTTTTTCTATAAATCGGGGATTGGATGCCGGTACTGCTAATTGAGAACGCTGGCGGCGTGCAGTCGCAGGCTGGATGATGGTTGCGCTCACAAATATCCTCTTTTATTATTGTTTGCAGGCCTTAACTATAGGGAGTAGGCCACTATCCGACAATGAAATTATTTCAAGGATTATGCACTTTAGATGAATAATCATTTAAAGAACTAAATTAACGCCGACTCGGAAACCGATGACTCACTTTATTACGGGGGATTTTTTGATCTATAGGCAAAGGCAGCAATTGCTTAAGTAGCTCCACTAGTCGCAAGGATGCTGGCGATAACGACTGCCCGCGTGCTGTAACAACAGCTACGCGGCGCGTCATGGAAGGATTAACAATTTTTAATGCATACATACTGGCATCAATTTTTTTAGGTAGTGCAATCGCAGGCAGTATCGCTGCTCCTAGCCCTGTACTAGCCATCGATATCAGTGTTTGTGCCTGAGTAAATTCATAGCGTGATGTAAAACGAAAACGCTTTTCTTTCATGACATCTTCCAGCATTCCCCGCATGGCGGTTGCCTGATTTAGTACCAGCAAAGGCATGTGGGTTAAGGCTGAAAGAGAAATCGTATTTTTATCTGTCGTTAAAAATCGCTTGGGTACCAAGGCATAAAACGGATCATCCATGAGTGGCTCAAACTGAAATTCGGAGGTGTCGATCTGTGGCCCCACGCCAAAATCTACCTCGCGCTTACGTACTGTTTCAAACATCGGCGCCGATGCCAATTCTCTAACAGACACCTCTATTCCCGGATATTCACCCTCAAATGCCGCCAGTACGCGTGCTAGTCGTGTCTCAGCGATAGTGGGCGAACACGAAAGCGAGACTTTGCCTTTACGCATATCGGCCGATTCTTGAATCTTGCGCAGACCCTGATCGACTTCTAATAAAGCCCGCTGCGCGCATTCCAATAGCTGCTGACCCTCTTCTGTCAGGCGTACGCTGCGCGTTGTGCGGTGAAACAAAGGAACACCCAGCTGTTCTTCCAACTGGCGTATTTGCGCGCTAACTGCTGATTGTGATCGAAATGATTTTTCTGCTGCAATGCGAAAACTGGCGAATTCACCCACCAGTAAAAAAGTCTGTAATAACTTTAGATTGACGTGCGCTAACGCACTGCTATTGGATTTCATGCGCTTAGAAAATGAAAAGTGATTGCAATTACGTTAACAGGCGATGTTATTGAATTCTACTGAAAACCGTCTCCGAGTAACTATGCAGTAAATCCGCATAATCAACAACATAAAGTAATTTGCCGAATCAGCGTACACAACCTACAGTTTCATCAACATGACAGCAATACGACTGTCAAAAAAAGACTAGGGACAGATTCATCATGGCAGACGCATCAACCGGCGCGCAGAGTCATCCAGAGCTGCCGGCCGGCGCACTCGACGGTTTGCGCGTACTCGACATCGCAACATTTATTGCCGCACCCTTTTGTGGAACCATACTGGGCGATCTAGGCGCTGAAGTCATCAAGATCGAGATGCCGGGTGCAGGCGATTCATTGCGCAAATACGGCACGCCTACCGACTGTGGTGACAGCCTGGTATGGATGTCCGAAGCACGCAATAAACAAACAATTACACTGGATTTTCGTAAGCCCGAGGGTGCAGCGCTTTTTAAAAAGCTCGTTGCTGAATCCGATATCGTGCTCGAGAATTTTCGTCCCGGCACATTAGAAAAATGGGGCATAGGTTACGAAGCGCTCAAAGCCGTTAATCCCAAACTCATCATGTTGCGCGTGAGTGCCTATGGTCAAACTGGCCCCAAGCGCCATGACCCCGGCTTTGCTCGCATTGCACATGCCTTTGGTGGTCTTTCATATCTTTCAGGTGAGCCCGATGGCCCGCCGGTTGTGCCTGGTTCAACGTCGGTCGCCGATTACGCGTCAGGCATGTGGGGTGCCATCGGCGTACTCGCTGCAGTTCGTGCGCGCGATACCAAAGGCATAGGCCAATACATCGATATTGGTTTGTATGAATCGGTCTTTCGATTACTCGATGAAATCGTTCCTGCCTATGCCAAACACGGGTATGTGCGCGAACGCATGGGTGCCGATACTCACGCAGTAGTACCGCACAGCCATTACCAAACGGGATCAGGTGAATGGGTGGCACTTGCCTGTACCAGCGACAAGATGTTTGAGCGACTTGCTCATGTCATGGGCATGCCTGAACTGGCCCAGATCTATCCCACCAGTGCTATACGCGTAGCGCATCGCGATACAGTCAATGGATTGGTAGCGCAGTGGATGGGGAGTCGATCCTTAATCGCTGTACTTGAACAAACAGGCGAAGGTGAAGTGCCCTGCGCACAGATTTATTCAATCAAAGATATTTTTACCGATCCTCAGTATGCAGCGCGCGGCAATATGATGACTGTGCACGATGAACGGGTAGGCGAATTAGTACTGCCATCTGCTGTATTAAAAATGTCGGAGACACCGACAGTATTTAAACATGCAGGTCGCGCACTCGGCGCGGATAATGTACGTGTTTATGGTGATCTACTGGGACTTTCAGCAGATGAAGTACGTCAGTACGCAGACGCCGGTGTTCTCTAATAGGAGATTGATATGCAACCCATACTTAAAACTCTACTTGCCTCTGCCTGCAGCATACTGGCACTAAGCGTCGCATCGACTTCGCAAGCACAAGTGTCTGATGACGTTGTAAAAATAGGTTTTATCACCGATATCAGTGGACCTTACTCTGACACCGATGGCACGGGTGGTGTAGAAGCCGTCAAAATGGCCATAGAAGATTTTGGTGGCAAGGTCAATGGTAAAAAAATTGAATTCATCTATGCCGATCATTTGAACAAAGCCGACATCGCTGCAGGCAAAGCACGAGAATGGTTTGATGCTCAAGGCGTCGACATGATATTGGGCGGCGCTAACTCCGGTGCTGCATTGGCCACAGCTAAGGTCGCAGTCGATAAGAAAAAGGTGTACATCAATGTCGGCGCTGGTACCTCACGCCTGACCAATGAGGAATGCAACCCTTACACTATTCATTATTCCTATGACACCGTGGCCTTAGCCAAAGGCACGGGCGGTGCTGTTTCGCGTCAAGGTGGCAAGAGCTGGTATTTCATTACGGCGGATTATGCGTTCGGCACATCTCTGGAAAGTGACACCACACGTGTAGTTAAAGCCAGCGGCGGCAGTGTATTGGGATCATCCAAGCATCCCGTGGGTGCATCGGATTTTTCTTCTTTCATTTTACAAGCTCAAGCGTCCAAAGCGCAGATACTAGGCTTGGCCAATGCAGGTGATGATTTGGTCAATGCCAT
>CAYUDI010000060.1:0-6391 GCA_964443585.1 uncultured Bifidobacterium sp. | reverse complement strand
TCAAATCAGCGAATGAATTTGGCCTTAAGAAAAACATGAAGATCGCTGCATTACTAATGTATCTAAGCGATGTGCATGCTTTGGGTCTGCAACAAACTCAGGGCATGCTGTTAACTGACTCTTGGTACTGGGACACCAGCGAAGCCACACGTGCCTGGGCTAAACGGTATTTTGAGCGTGTGAAAAAAATGCCTAACAGCGGTCATGCAGGTGACTACTCCGCTATTACTACCTACTTAAATGCTGTCAAAGTGACTGGCACAGACAATCCTGAAAAAATTATTGCTCACTTAAAGAGCAGCAAGATCAACGATATGTTCGCGCAAGGCGGATACATACGCCCTGACGGTCGCATGGTACATGATATGCATTTGGTTCAAGTAAAAACACCCTCAGAATCAAAACAAACCTGGGATTATTTCAAGCTGATTGAACGTATACCAGGCGAACAAGCTTTTACAACAAAAGAAGAGAGCAAATGCGCTAGCTGGAAATAACAATATAAAGCGCGGGTTGTAAAAACCTAAATTTGCCAATGCAGTGGGGAGAATCGGGCCCCCACCCGGTTCGTTACAGGCGATCTTCGTGATCGCCGTTTATTTTTTTTAGTGGGCGCTATGTACGGTTCATGCAATGAGCTTTACTGTTGCATGAAACGTCGCGCAGCATTCCATCATGTGTTTTTTTGAACGCACTTTCATGCCCCGTCATGTCGATATCGTGATCATAGGCGCCGGTTCGGCTGGTTGCGTACTAGCTAACCGGCTAAGCGCACAGGCATCGTGTCGTGTGCTGCTATTGGAAGCTGGCCCAGAAAATCACAACCTCTGGACCCGCATACCGGCGGGTGTTCCGCGTGTAATTGCCAATCCTCGCATTAGTTGGGGCTACACCACACAAGCCGAACCTGCGTTACAGCATCGTCGTTTGATTCCCCCGCGCGGAAAAATTCTAGGTGGTAGTAGCTGCATCAATGGTCATGTCTATATGCGCGGCACACCCGAAGATTATGATCGCTGGCGCGATGACGGTAACCCTGGCTGGAGCTGGAATGATGTGCTGCCTCATTTCAAACAGACCGAGGCGCATTATTTAGGCGACTCTGAATTTCACGGTGGCCGCGGTGAATTGCATGTCTCACCGGTGATGGAACCCCACAGAGCCTCTGATGCGTACATACAGGCTGCTATAGCTAATGGTATTGCAGCTAATAGTGATTTCAATGGCGCCAACCAAGAAGGCGTGGGTTATCTGGAATTAATGATACGTGATGGTGTGCGTTCGTCTACATCGGATGCGTTTTTAAAACCAGTGCGTCATCGCAGCAATCTTACGATTCAAACGTCGGCACTGGTAGAAAAAATCCTGATAGATGATAAACAGGTTAAAGGAGTGCGATTTAGTGTCCATGGCAAATCGCATCAGGTTAATGCTAGCCAAGTCATACTGTCTGCCGGCGCTATCAATACGCCGCAGCTACTGATGCTATCGGGTGTGGGCGACCCCGAACAATTGCACAAACTAGGTATACGTATAGAACATGCCCTGCCCGGTGTAGGCGGTAATTTACAAGATCATCCGTATGCACATTGCTTGGTCAACGTTGATGATGAATTTTCGGTCAATAGCACCATTGCCAGCCCCTGGCGCATGCTGCCGCACGTGCTGCGTTACTTCACTACGCGAAGAGGTTTATTAAATTCAGCCGCAGCGCAAGTTGGTTTATTCACACGATCAGGAATTTACGGATCACGCATCGATTTGCAGATACAAATGCGGCCATTCAGCATGTTTAGTAAAAATGGTATGTATACCGCTGAAAAAACACCCGCTGTGACTGCATCTTGTGGATTGCTGCAACCGTTGTCTCGCGGCAGTGTGCAATTAAATTCTGCAAGTCCGCATGATGCGCCGCTGATTCAATTAAATCTGTTAAACGATAAGCGCGATATTGCTCCTCTAATTAGTGGTGTGCGCTTGATGCGAAAATTATTTCTTTCGCCCCCTTTTAGTGAGCATATAAAATCTGAAGTCATGCCAGGCCCCCTCTGTCAATCGGATGATGAAATGACTAACTATCTGCGGCAACAAGTGCAATCCATGTATCACCCGGTGGGTACCTGCAAAATGGGGAATGATGCGATGTCGGTAGTGGATCATCGCTTGCGCGTTAAAGGTATCGCGGGTTTACGCATTGCCGATGCGTCCGTCATGCCTCGCATCCCATCAGGTAATACCAACGCGCCGGTTATCATGATCGCTGACAAGGCCGCTGCCATGATGCTGCAAGACGGCTATTGATAAATTTATGGCAATTTAATGAGTACCCTGATTTACAAAAATGATTACGGAGATCGCACATGAAAACCTATAACCACTATATCGATGGCCAGTATGTCGAACCCATAGGCCAGCAATGGATGGACACCATCAATCCCTATACCGGCAAAGTATGGGCAAAAATTCCTCAGGGTTGCGCCAAGGATGTCGATCGCGCCGTGGCTGCTGCTAAGCGCGCCATGACCGAAGGCCCTTACGCGAAAATGACACCCACTGAGCGCGGCAAGATGATGTTGCGCTTAGCTGATTTAGTGACCAAGCACGCTGAGCGGCTCGCTGAAATAGAAGTACAAGACAACGGTAAGCTGATGGCTGAAATGCGCGGCCAGATGAACTATCACCCTGAATGGTGGCGCTACTACGGCGGCTTAGCAGACAAGGTCGAAGGCTCGGTTATGCCTATCGATAAACCCGATATCTTTGCCTTTACGCGTCACGAACCTGTCGGCGTAGTAGGTGCACTCACTGCGTGGAATTCACCCTTGCTGTTCATTGCATGGAAATGCGCTCCAGCGATAGCCGCGGGTTGTTCGGTGGTGATTAAGCCGTCTGAATTCACGTCTGCTTCCACGCTCGAATATGCAGCGCTTACTAAAGAAGCCGGCTTTCCTGATGGTGTGTTTAATGTGGTTGCAGGTTATGGTCCCGATGCCGGTTCTGCCTTGGTTGATCATCCGGATGTCGCAAAAATTACCTTTACCGGATCCGATGCCACCGGTGCCCGTATCTATGCGCAAGCAGCTAAGACCATGAAGCGCGTGACACTCGAGTTGGGTGGCAAATCACCCAACATCGTATTTGACGACTGCAATTTGGATAAAGCCGCAGCCGGAGTCGTCTCAGGAATTTTTGCAGCGACGGGTCAAACCTGTATCGCTGGCTCGCGCTTGTTGGTACAAAACTCTATCAAAGAAGCCTTTACAAAAAAGGTAGCCGAACTGGGTGCGACTGCACGCAAAGGCAATCCTATGGATGCCGATACCAATATCGGGCCAGTCACCACACCTGCGCAGTATCAAAAAATTCTTGATTACATGGATATCGCAAAAAAAGAAGGCGCACGTTGCATATTGGGCGGCCATGCCGCACCTGATCTGCCGGGTGGACAATTTGTTGAGCCGACTATTTTTGTAGATGTCACTCCGCAAATGCGCATAGCGCGCGAAGAAGTCTTTGGCCCTGTGTTGTCTATCATCGGCTTTGAAGATGAAGCAGAAGCGATTCGTTTAGCTAACGATACCGTTTATGGACTCGCCGCTGGTGTATGGACTGAAAATATAGGCCGTGCCGTGCGTATGTCGAAAGAACTACGTGCCGGTACCGTATGGGTTAACACCTACCGTGCTGTGAGTTACATGATGCCTTTTGGCGGCATGAAGCACTCGGGCATAGGGCGTGAAAGCGGCGTTGAATCTATACGTCATTATCTTGAAACCAAGAGCACCTGGATATCGTATTCCGAAGGCGCGCCCGCCAATCCATTCATCATGCGCTAAATAATAAAAACAGGAGATCGTATGAAAGGCATCGTATTTGCAGGCGACAGAAAAATATCCATGCAGGAGTTTCCCGATCCTACGCCTGGACCGAATGACGTTGTGCTCGAAATGAAAGCATCGGGCATGTGCGGCAGTGATTTAAAAGTGTATCGCGCGCCGTTTGGTGAAGGCCTGAAAAATCTTGGCTATACCGAAGCCATGCATGTGATTGCCGGTCATGAACCTTGTGGTGTGGTGGTAGCCGTTGGATCGAATGTCAATCCTAAGCAGGCCTATGTAGGTCAGCGCGCCATGGTGCATCACTACCGTGGTTGCGGTGCATGCCCTCATTGCTCTACCGGTTGGCAACAAATGTGTGTCGAAGGTGTGGCAGAAATTTACGGCATCACCGGTCATGGTGGCCATTCCACGTATATGAAATGTCCGGCCAATACCATCGTTGAATTACGCGATGAATTATCGTTTGAAACTGGCGCTGCTATTGCCTGCGGTACCGGAACTGCCTGGGGCGCATTGCACCGACTAGAAGCCAGTGGCGATCAAACGATCGCCGTATTTGGACAAGGCCCCGTCGGTTTATCAGCGACTCAACTCGCCTCCGCTATGGGTATGCGCGTAATTGCGCTGGATATTAGTGATGAACGATTAGCACGTGCCAAAGAATTTGGCGCTGCTGAAATCATCAACCCCACCAAAACAGATGCAGTCGCAGCCATACGCCAATTAACTCAGGGCTTGGGTGCGCATGTATCTATCGATTCATCATCATCACCCGAAGCGCGATTGCAATCTGTGCAATGTGTGCGCAGTTGGGGCAAGGCGTGTTTTATAGGCGAAGGTGGTCAGGTAACTATTGATGTCAGTCGCGACATGCTGCGTCGTCAAGTAACTGTCATCGGCTCATGGACTTTTTCGACTGTAGGCCAAAAAGAATGTAATGACTTTGTCGCTGATAGAAAAATCAATGTGGATGGCCTCTTCACCCATCGCTGGAAACTCGAGCAGGGTGTAGAGGCATACAAAATTTTTGATCAGCAAACTTCAGGCAAAGGTGTGTTTTTGATGTGATGTACTAAATCTTTGTTTCACCCATGCCGCCCTAGTGTCTGCACATTATGAGCTAGGGGGCAAAGTGTAGCGTGGGCAAACAATCCGGGAACTGAGGCATGACATGCTGAGCCGTTCTTCCTGCGTATTCAGCGCTTGAGAAACCACTCAAGCCATGATCTGATAGCTCTCAGTGTGCGTAATCGGACGCACGGATCGATCGATTTTCTCCAATTTAACTAATCCATAGCGTGACATTGTCTTGAGGGTTCGTGAAAGATTGCCCTGCTTGCGGCCAGTGATGTCTGCTAGTTCACTTATTGAAGCGGGCTGTGCGACGCGGATGACCTCTAATAGGGCACGATTTTCATCACTCAGAACCTGAGACAATGAACGCATGGAGGTGAACCAGATCTTAGGATCGGATGGTTTAGGTTTGATCTCTCCCCTGGCAATCGCCAAGGCACGTTCACGAATTTTTTCTTGCGGTGCGATACCTATTTTGATGATTTTCATTTGTCCCTCACTTCGTTTAGTACCGAATCGACCTCAGCAAAAAAATCAGATAACAATTGATGCGCGTCCTTAAATTCATACGGAACACCTTGATCGGCTATATGCCTGTGTTTGTGATCAAAGGGTAACCTCTGACCTGAATATTTATTCCCCTTGACCTTCACGGCATGGGCATTGTCATACCCCAAAATTCGCTTTCCACTCGGCGCATGCAACGTCAGAGCATATCGGATCCCATGCGGGATATTCTTACTAGGCTCAACTTCCCACGCCTCAATCTTGAGCCAATAACCGAACTCTTGATCAAAGATTTGACCATGCAAATCCAGGAGGGTTCGAATTTCATGATTTTTCATGCCGAAAGTATATCAGCTGATGATATTATAGCAGATAGACTGTGCTTAGGGCGCAACACAAGAATCGTTGTCGGGCGCGCCTTGTGACATTAATCATCCAGGAGTATCGCCCTGAAGCGATTGTATAGCTCATACGCAGCTTAAACAGTCGGCCCCCAGGGAGCTGCCATCATGAGCTTGTTTTCTTGCGCTGCTACTAAAGGCCTCACTTTTTGCGCAAAGGCCATGAATTGTTCATCAGCGAATAAGCCTGCCCAAAAAGCACGACGGTCCGCATCATCATCAAATTTCCAGATATGGATAAGCTGATGGAGCGCACCTACATCTCCAATAAAATAGGAAACTAGCTTTTTAGGATGTCGCTCTATCGCAGGATAACCCTGTGTTTTGTACAGCTCAACTAGCTCGCCCATCTTGCCAACGATTACCTGATAGGTGCGCATTTCATAAATAGCCATGGTGTCTCCTTCGTTTATTTTTTTAAAAAATCACACTGGTAATTTAACATCAAATCATTTGGTCATCGCTTCACTAGGGAAGCACTAATAAACTAAAAACTAGACAATTTTTGGGTAATGTACCAACGCTAAACTCCTTATGTGCATGATCACGCGTCGCACAGCTGTGCTGGCT